>JAICIW010000391.1 GCA_025928735.1 Rhodanobacteraceae bacterium
CTGATCGGCCAGTGCCAGTTCGCCGTGCAGCGGCAGGATTTCCAAGGGTTCTCCCCTCTCCCGGACCGGGAGGGCATCTTCGAGCATCCGCTGCGCTTGTGCGATTTCGCGCCGGCCCGGAAGGAACGCCAACACGTCGCCATCGCTTTCCGCGAGCGCCGTTTGCACGGCGCGCCGGAGGTGTGCGGCTGCATTCTCGCCGCGACGCAATGGCGGATATTCGACGCGCACGGGAAAGGCGCGGCCTTCGCTGCGGACGACCGGCGCATCCAGCCATCCGGCGACGCGCGAACCCTCCAGTGTCGCCGACATCACGACGATGCGAAGGTCCGGCCGCAAGCCAGCCTGGACATCCAGCGCCAGCGCCGCGCCGAGATCGCCGGGCAGATGCCGCTCGTGAAATTCGTCGAAAACGATCGCGCCCACTTCCGGCAGTTCCGGATCGCCCTGCAGCATGCGTGTCAGGATGCCCTCGGTGACGACTTCGATGCGCGTTGCATCGGAGACGCGCGACTCGAAACGGATGCGGTAACCGATCGTCTGCCCGGTCGCTTCACTGCGCCGCGCGGCCATGAATTCCGCTGCCGCGCGCGCGGCGATCCGCCGCGGTTCAAGCAACACGATTTTTCTGCCGGCCAGCCATGGCTCATCGAGCAAAGCCGGTGGCACTTGCGTGGTCTTGCCCGCGCCGGGTGGTGCTTCCAGCACCAGCCGCGGGTGTGCACGCAGGCTGTCGCGGATCGCGGGGAGCAGCGGCGCAATCGGAAAATCGTTGGCTTCGACAGGCATCGGTGGATTGTAGGCGCCGGCCGTGCAGCGGTCACAAGCTGGATTCCGGGTCCCGCACTGCGCGCGATCCCGGAAGGACGACGCGATTTGTTACGCTTCCCCGAATCCCGCGTCCCGAACCCCGAACAAGCCTTGCACCTGATCGATATCGGCGCCAACCTCACCCACGAATCCTTCCAGCGGGATTTCGGCGCCGTGCTCGACCGCGCGCGCAAGGCGGGCGTGGAACGCATGATCGTCACCGGCGCGTCGCGTGATGACAGCGAACAGGCCCTGCAGCTGGCGCGCGCATATTCGGGTACTTTGCACGCGACCGCCGGAGTGCATCCCCATCACGCCGGTGATTACGGCGCGGAAACCGATGCGCTGTTGCGCACGCTCGCGCGCGAAACGGAAGTGGTTGCGGTCGGCGAAACGGGCCTGGATTATTTTCGCGACTTGTCGCCGCGGCCCGCGCAGCGCGCGGCGTTCGAGAAGCAACTCGCGATCGCGGTGGAACTCGGCATGCCGTTGTTCCTGCACCAGCGCGATGCGCACGATGATTTCCTCGCACTGCTGAGGTCCGCGCGCGATAGCGTGCCCGCCGCGGTGGTGCATTGCTTCACCGACGATCGCCGCGCGCTGTTCGATTACCTCGATCTCGACTGCCACATCGGCATCACCGGCTGGATCTGCGACGAGCGCCGCGGCACGCACCTGCGCGAACTGGTGCGGTCGATTCCCGCGAATCGACTGATGCTGGAAACCGACGCGCCGTACCTGTTGCCGCGTGACATCCGGCCGCCGCCGTCGGATCGTCGCAACGAGCCGATGTACCTGGCACACATCTGCCAAGTCGTGGCGCGCGAAAGGGGCGAAGAGCCGGGTGCCATCGCCGAACAAACCACCGCGAACGCCCGGGTGTTTTTCGGGATCGAACAGTAGGGGCGCTTTGATTTTGCTCGTCATTCCGGAATCGCGAAGCGATATCCGGACTGCGTAGGCAGGATGCCGGAGCGAACATCGGCGCAGCCGATGGCCCGAAGGGCAAGCCGCAGGATGCGGCGCGTCACCCAATGCCTTTGCTTTTTCGGTGTCTTGCGCGAAAGCCACTGGATCCCGGCTTTCGCCGGGATGACGAGCAATGAGGTTGCTCAGGAACTCTCTGTGGCGGACAGGCGCAGCAATCCCGCTACTGAATTGCAGAATGCGGGTTGCCACCCGCCCTACACGCGCCCCGCGCGCAGGCCGAGCGTCCAGCGCACGGGGCGCACGCGTTCGGGTTCGTGCCACGCCGTCGCCAGTTCTTCCGCGACCGATGCGACGGCGTCCTCGCCGGTGGCCTTCAGGTATTTCTGCGCGGCCGACCACGAGGTCAGGTACGCCAGCAGTTGCTGCAGGTTCCACTCGACGCGCATTTCGAACGAAGGCATCGCGACGGA
>JAICIW010000306.1 GCA_025928735.1 Rhodanobacteraceae bacterium
AGCGCGGACCGCAGCAAGGCCACGGTGAAGGTGCGCATTGCGCTGGACAGGAAGGATCCGCGCATCCTGCCCGAGATGGGCGTGCGGGTTTCGTTCCTCGAAAAGAGCGGCGAGAACCACCAGCCGCTGCCCGGCGTGTTGGTGCCGAAATCGGCGGTGGTGAAGCGTGACGGCAAGGATGTGGTGTTCGTGGTGAAGGACGGTCACGCGCAACAAACGTCAATCACCGCGGGTGCGGATTTCTCCGACATGAAACAGGTCACGCAAGGCCTGGCAGCGGGCGCGGAAGTGGTCACCACGCCGCCCGCGGATTTGAAGGATGGTGCGAAGGTGCAGGTGAAAGCGACCGGTGATTGATTGAACCCTCTCTCCCTTCGGGAGAAGCGGAGCAGAGCGAACGCGCGCATAGCGCGAGGGGTGAGGGTCCGGTTCTCGCGGTACACATCGCGGAGCCGGACCCTCATCCGGCCCTTCGGGCCACCTTCTCCCGAAGGGAGAAGGAAAGAGCAGCCTCTCCCGGTGGGAGAGGGGTTCCAATGCGAGGAGACGACGATGAATGCAGCAGTTGCGGAAATGCAGGACGGCAACCAGACCGCGGGTGACAAGCAGACGCTGGTCCAGATTCGCGGCCTGTCCAAGACCTACACGCGCGGCAAGCAGAAGCTCGAGGTGCTGCACCATATCGATCTCGACATCGCGCGCGGCGATTTCTTCGCGCTGATGGGCCCGTCGGGTTCCGGCAAGACCACGTTGCTCAACCTGATCGGCGGACTCGATTCACCGTCGGACGGCAGCCTGACAGTCGACGGCAAGCGCATCGACAAGATGGGCGAAAACCAGCTCGCGCGCTGGCGCGCCGGCAACGTCGGCTTCGTGTTCCAGTTCTACAACCTGATGCCGGCCCTGACCGCGCAGAAGAACGTCGAGCTGCCGCTATTGCTCACCAAGCTTTCCGCTTCGCAACGCAAGAAGAATGCGGGCATCGCGCTGCAACTCGTTGGAC
Organism: Rhodanobacteraceae bacterium; assembly: GCA_025928735.1. Taxonomy (GTDB): domain Bacteria; phylum Pseudomonadota; class Gammaproteobacteria; order Xanthomonadales; family Rhodanobacteraceae; genus 66-474. The sequence continues at coordinate 1,004 of JAICIW010000306.1, forward strand.
TTGCCGACCGCGCCTCGCACAAGCCAGGTGAGCTGTCGGGCGGCCAGCAGCAGCGCGTCGCGATCGCGCGTGCGATCGTATCGGACCCGACCTTGCTGGTGTGCGACGAGCCGACGGGTGATCTCGATCGTCAATCCGCGGAAGAAGTGCTGACGCTGCTGCAGCGCCTCAATCGCGAACACGGCAAGACCATCGTGATGGTCACGCACGATCCCAAGGCCGCCGAGTATGCGAGCCACACACTGCATCTCGACAAGGGCACGCTGGTCGAGCAGGGCGCATCGGTGTGATGCGGTGTGGGTTTGAACCCCTCTCCCTCCGGGAGAGGGGCAGGGGTGAGGGTCCGGGTCCCGCGTGGTATTCGAGCTTGCGCGAACCCGAACCCTCGTCCGGCGCTTCGCGCCACCTTCTCCCGGAGGGAGAAGGGGACAGCGATGGAATCGTGAGGACACACAAATGAAATATTTCCATCTGGTCTGGAGTGCGCTGTTCCGGCGCAAGACCCGCACGATCCTGACGCTGGTATCGATCGTCGCGGCGTTCCTGCTGTTCGGGTTGCTCGACTCGGTGCGCGTGGCTTTCACCGCGGGCAACAACGTGGCCGGTGCCGGTCGTCTGGTGGTGACCTCGCGCATGTCGATGCAGCAGGCGCTGCCGGAGAACCTCGGCGCGCGCATCGCCAACGTGCAGGGCGTCAGTTCGGTGGCCTACGCCAACTGGTTTTCGGGCGTGTACCAGGACCCGAAGAACCAGGTCTTCAGTTTCGCGGTCAGCCCGGATTACCTGGATCTCTATCCCGAAATCGTGCTGCCGGCCGACCAGCGCGCAACGTGGGACCATACCCGCACCGGCGCGATCGTGGGTGCCGCGCTGGCCAAGCGCTTCGGCTGGAAGATCGGCGACAAGATTCCGCTGCAGTCGACGATTTGGCCGTCCAAGTCCAGCGGCAACAACACCTGGACCTTCGACATCACCGGCATCTTCCACGCCAAGGACAAGAAGGACGCCGGCAACGAACAGATGCTGATGTTCCACTGGAAATACTTCGACGAAAACAGCGGCTTCGGCTCGGGCCAGGTGCACTGGTACGTGGTGAAGGTGGCCGACCCCTCGCGCGCGGATTCGGTCGCGAAGGCCATCGACGCGCTGTCGGCCAATTCCGACCACGAAACCCGCACGCAAACCGAGCAGGCCTTCCAGGCATCCTTCATCAAGCAGTTGATCAACATCGGCTTCGTGGTGGCGGCGATCATGGGCGCGGTGTTCTTCACGCTGCTGCTCTTGACCGGCAACACCATGATGCAGGCGGTGCGCGAACGCACGTCGGAACTCGCGGTGCTGAAGACGATCGGATTTTCCGGACGCGCCGTGCTGGCGATGGTGCTGAGCGAAGGCGTGCTGATGCTGTTGTTCGGCGGCCTGATCGGCATGGGCCTGGGGGCGCTGATCGTGCCCGGCATGGCCGCGGCCAGCGGCGGCATGGTGCCCATTCACGGCGTCGCCGGCCAGACTTGGGCGCTCGGGATCGGCCTGATGATCGTGATCGGCCTGATCGTCGGCCTCGTGCCGGCGTGGCGCGCGATGCGCCTGAACATCGTCGACGCGTTGAGCGGGCGCTGAGGAACGACAGCCATGAAAAGATTCCTGATCAACTTCGGTCTGGTGGTGCTGGCGGTGGTCGCGCTGGCGGTCTGGGTAAAGCTGCCCTGGTTCGGCGCGCTGATCCTCGCGGTGCTGTTCGCGCTATGGATGGCGCTGACGCGCAGCGGTCGGCAGGCGGCCTCGGTGACGAAGGTCGGCATCGGCACGTTGCGGGATCGACTCGGTTCCTCGCTGGTGATCGTGATCGGCATCGCCGGCGTGGTCGGCGTGCTGGTGGCGCTGCTGGCGATGGGCGAGGGCCTGCAGGCCACGCTCAACAGCGGCGGTCGCAACGACACCGCGATCGTGCTGCGCGGCGGTTCGGTTTCCGAATCGCAATCGGTGCTGGTGCGCGACGACGTGGATGCGATCGAACAGGCAGCAGGCGTCGCGCGTGATGCTTCGGGCAAACCGATGGCGTCGGCGGAACTGGTGGTGGCGGCCAATTTGCCCTTGCGCAACTCGCAGGACGAAGCCGCTGCGCAATTGCGCGGCGTGGACGCGTCGGCGTGGGCCCTGCGTCCGGACCTCAAGATCGTCGAAGGTCGCAAATTCAAGCCCGGCATGCGCGAACTGGTGGTGGGCGAAGCCGCCAAGCGGCAATTCGCGGGGCTGGATGTCGGCAAGGACATCAAGCTCGGCACCCAGGTGTGGGAGGTGGTGGGCGTGTTCCAGAGCGACGGTGCCTGGAATTC
>JAICIW010000207.1 GCA_025928735.1 Rhodanobacteraceae bacterium
AGGCTGAAGCCCAGCACCAAGCCGCCCGATGTCTTGAGGAACTCGCGGCGGCTGGCGCCGAAGTCGGAGATGTCGGAACTCGCGGATGTGGATTCAGGACGCGCATTCATGATGCCTGCCTCCAGTTCTTCGCGGCGCGTTCGACGGCGCGGACGATGCGCATGTGCGTGCCGCAGCGGCACAGATTGCCGTTGAGCGCCTGCTTGATGTCGTCCCGGCTCGGGTTCGGATGCGTATCGAGGAACGCCTGCGCGGTCATGATCATGCCGTTGATGCAGTAGCCGCATTGCACGGCCTGTTCGTCGATGAACGCTTGCTGCAGCGGATTGGGCTTGTCCACGCTGCCGAGTCCTTCGAGCGTGGTGATCGCGCGGCCTTCGGCGGCGGTCGCCGGAAGAACACAAGAACGCACGGCGGCACCGTCCAGATGGATGGTGCAGGCGCCACATTGCGAGAGACCGCAACCGAACTTGGGCCCGTGCAATCCCAACTGGTCACGCAACAGGTACAGCAACATCGTGCCGGGCTCGGCCTCGAGCGTGTGCGGCTTGCCGTTTACCTTGAGGTGAATGGTCTTGGACATGACGCGCTCCCATGGGCAGATCGGCAGATCACTCGCTCGCGGTTGCGTGATCCGCGGTGTTATTCGCGTTGCCGCGCCGCGACTTCCTTGCGTTGTCTTTCGCAGGCCACCCATGTTTCGCGGCAAACACGCTCGATGGTGGCGAGATTGGCCGGCTTGACCAGGTGATCGGCGAAGCCCGCCGCCAGGGAACGCTTGCGATCCTCGGCCTGGCCCCAGCCGGTCAGGGCGACCAGCCTTGGCGGACGACCGCGCCACGCGCACGCCCGCAAACGCTCGGCCAATACAAGACCATTCAGCTCCGGCATGCCGATGTCGATGATCATCAACTCCGGTTCGAAATCGCCGCAGGCCTCCGTCACCGCAAGCGGCGAGTACACGGCGCGCACCTGGTGACCCATGATCTGCAGCGACATCGCCAGCATGTCGGCCGAATCGCGATTGTCGTCCACCACCATGATCCGCAGGCTGCCCATGGCCACCTCTGCCGGCGCCGCTGTAGCTTCTCCGGGCGCGACGGCAGGGGCAACGACGATTGGCAATGTCACCTTGAAGGTGCTGCCGGTGCCGAGTCCCTCGCTGCTGGCGTGGATCTGGCCGCCATGCAACTCGACCAGCCGTTGCGACAGCGTGAGCCCGATGCCAAGGCCGCTGTGCGGGCGTTCCAGCGAGGTGTCCGCCTGTGCGAACAGGTCGAAGATGAAGCGCACCTGCTGCGCAGTCAGGCCGATGCCAATGTCGCGAATCTGGATGTCCACCATTCCGTTGTCGACCGTGGCGTGCACCTTGATGGAGCCGCCCGGATCGGAAAATTTGCAGGCGTTGTTGAGCAGGTTTCCGAACACCTGGGCCAAGCGGTGCGGATCGGCGTCGAGGTGCACCGGCTGCGGCGGCAGGTCCAACTCCAGCCGATGCCGGCCTTCTTCGATCAGCGGTTGCGCGGTTTCGATCGCGGCCGCCAGGATGTCGCCGAGCACGACGCGTTCGAGCCGCAACTGCAGCCGCCCACGGGTGATGCGCGAAACATCCAGCAGGTCATCGACCATGTGCACCAGCAACCCTGTCTGGCGCTCGAAGATCTGGTAGATCGTGCCGCCGGCCGCGTCATGCCCGAGCCGGTAGACGTTCAGCGCACTCTGGATCGGCGCGAGCGGGTTGCGCAACTCGTGCGCCAGCGTCGCCAGGAATTCGTCCTTGCGGCGATCCGCCTCGCGCAGCCGCTCCTCGATCCGGCGACGTTCGTCGACCTCCTGCTTGAGCTCGCGATTGCTGGTCGCCAGTTTCGTGTTGCTGTCGGCGAGCGCCTGGTTGAGCTTGTGCACTTCGCGCTCGCGCTCGATGCGCAACGCCTCGTTGCTGCGCGCCAACCGCGCATTGGTGTCGGCCAGTTCCGCATTGAGCCGTTGCAGTTCCCGCCGCTTGCGAAACAATTCGGCCAGCGCCGCGACCTTGCCCCGCAGGATTTCCGGGATGATCGGTACCATCACGTAGTCGACCGCACCCAGCTTGTAGCCACGCAACCGGTCCATGTCGCTGACGTTGATCGCCGACACGAAGATGATCGGCGTCTTCTCGAAGCGCGGATGCTGGTGGATCAGGCTGGCGGTCTCGAAGCCGTCCATGCCCGGCATGTTCACGTCGAGCAGGATCACCGCGAAATCGGTGTCCATCACCGTGCGCAATGCATCGGTTCCGGAGTTGGCCTCGATCAGCCGCTCGCCGAGCGGCTCCAGGATCGTGCGGTAGCTCAGCAGTCGCGCCGGATTGTCGTCGACCAGCAGGACGTTGGCAGGCTCGCCGTGGACAAGCGCATCGTTCGTCATCAGCGGTGCAACCATTGGCGCAACAACGACAGCAATTGGTCGGTGTGCACGGGTTTGGCGATGTAGTCGGACGCGCCGGCTTCGATGCATTTCTCGCGGTCGCCCTTCATCGCTTTGGCGGTCAGCGCGACGATCGGCAGCGAACGCAGATTTGGCGTGGCGCGGATGGCGCGGATGGTTTCGTAGCCGTCCATGCCCGGCATCATGATGTCCATCAACACCATGGCGATGTCGTCCTGGGCCTCCACCAGCGCGACGGCGTCCCGACCGTTCTCCGCCTTCAGCACTTGCATGCCATGGCGCTCGAGGACGCTGCTGATGGCGAAGATGTTGCGCACGTCATCGTCTACCACCAGCACTTTCTTGTCGTTGAGCGAACTGTCCGACTGGTACAGCGTCTCCAGCATCCCCCGCTTGGCCGGCGGCAGTTTCGACACGACCCGGTGCAGGAACAGCGCGGTCTCGTCGAGCAGTCGCTCGGGCGAATGCACGCCCTTGACGATGATGCTGCGCGCGACGGTGAGCAGGCGCTGCTCTTCTTCCGGCGACAGGTCCCTGCCGGTGAATACCACGATCGGCACATCCCGTGCGCCGACGTCAGCCTTGATCAGGTCGAGCAACTCGAAGCCACTCATGTCCGGCAGCCGGAGATCGAGGACCACGCAGTCGAACGCGCCCGAATGAATCTGTTCGAGCGCGTCCTTGCCGGTTCCGGCGGGGGTGATCTCCACGTCTTCGTGGTCGATCAGGGTGACGATGCTGTCGCGCGCGGCGCCATCGTCCTCGACCACCAGCAACTTCTTGACCGGACGCAGCGCGAACTGCGTGATCCTGGCCAGCGATGTCTCGATCGCGGCGGCCGTGGCCGGCTTGATCAGATAGGAGAATGCGCCGCGCTCCATGCCGTGGTGGCGTTCGCCTTCCACCGTGATGATCTGGACCGGGATATGGCGGGTTTCAGGCGTCTGCTTCAGCCGCGCCAGCACCGTCCAGCCGAGCATGTCGGGCAGGACGATGTCGAGGCTGATTGCGGTGGGCTGGTATTGCTGGGCCAGGCGCAGTCCGTCGGCGCCGGACGTCGCGACCAGCGCGCGCAGGCCGCGGGAACGCGCGAGGTCCCGCAGCACGCCGGCATAGCGAGGGTCGTCCTCGATGATCAGCAAGGTCGGTTCACCGGGCGCAAGGACCGCACGGTCATCGTCGACTTGCTCGGGCAAATGCAGTGGATGCGCGGCCAGCGCCACCGCCGGCTTGGCTTCGTCTGCGTAGCCAACGGGCGGCCCCATGTAATTGAGCGGGATGTAAAGCGTGAAAATGCTGCCCGCGCCGGGGCGGCTGCGCAGCTGGATTTCACCTCCGAGCAGCGCCGACAGTTCGCGGCTGATGGCAAGTCCCAGACCCGTGCCGCCGTACTTGCGTGCGGTGCCCGCATCGGCTTGCTGGAAGGCTTCGAAAATGATCTTCTGCTTGTCCGGCAAGATGCCGATGCCGGTGTCCTCGACTGCGATCGCCACCACTACCGGCGCCTTGTCGAGGATGGGGTGACCCAGCGTCCAACCTGTTTCGGCCACCTGCGCGTGCAGCCGCACGCTGCCCTTTTCGGTGAACTTGAAGGCATTGGAAAGCAGGTTGTTGATGACCTGCAGCAGGCGCTTGGGATCGGTGTTGATCGCGCGCCCGAGCGCATCGTCGAACTCCACCGAGAATCCGAGCTTGCGGCGTTCGGCTTCGTGGGTGAAGCTGCGCTCGATCATGCCGCGCAGGTCCGCGAACGCGATCTCCTCGCTTTCCACCGTGACCGTGCCCGACTCGATCTTGGAGAGATCCAGGATGTCGCTGATGAGGTTCAGGAGATCGGTGCCGGCGGCGTGGATGGTGCGCGCGAATTCGACCTGGCGCTCGCTGAGGTTCGCGTCCGGGTTGTCGGCCAGTTGCTGGCCGAGGATCAGGATGCTGTTGAGCGGCGTGCGCAGCTCGTGTGACATGTTGGCCAGGAACTCGGACTTGTAGCGCGAGGTAGTCGCGAGCTCCGCCGCCTTCTCTTCGACGGCGCGACGGGCGTGCTCGATCTCCTGGTTCTTGCGCTCGACCTCGACGTTCTGCTCGGCCAGCAACTTGGCCTTCAACGCCAGTTCCTCGTTGGTCTGCTGCAGCTCCGTCTGCTGCGCCTGCAGGTCGCCGGCGAGTTGCTGCGACTGGGTCAGCAAGCGCTCGGTGCGCATCGTCGCCGAGATGGTGTTGAGCACGATCCCGACGCTGCCCGTGAGTTGTTCGAGGAAGGCGCGGTGGGTCTCGGTGAAATCGGCCAGCGAGGCCAGTTCGATCACCGCCTTGACCTCGTTCTCGAACAGCACCGGCAGCACGATCACG
>JAICIW010000094.1 GCA_025928735.1 Rhodanobacteraceae bacterium
CGCGACAAGCCGATCGGCGTTGGGTACGTCAATCCGCATTCGTTGATCTGTGCCCGCCTGGTGGCGCGCGGCATGGAGCATCCGCTGGATGCCTCACTGCTGACGCATCGCCTGCAGGTGGCGCTGGCGCTGCGCGAACGCGTGCATGCTGAACCGTATTGTCGCCTGCTGTACGGCGAGTCAGATGGCGTGCCAGGGCTGACGCTGGATCGCTTCGACGACGTGATCGTCGCGCAGGCAACCACCGCCGGCATCGAACGCCTGAAGCCGCAGGTCGAAGCGGCGGTGCAGAAGGTGTTGAAGCCGCGTGCCTTGATCTGGAAGAACGATGCCGGCATCCGCGCGCTGGAAGGCCTGATGAGCTATGCCGACGTCGGTTTTGGCGATCCGCCCGGTGCGCTGCGCGTGCGCGAAGGCGGCGTTGAATTCGCGGTCGACGCGATCGGCGGGCAAAAGACCGGCTGGTTCTACGACCAGCGCGCCAATCGCGACGCGCTGGCGTCTTACGTGAAGGACGCGCGCGTGCTGGACATGTTCGCGTACCTCGGCGCGTGGGGGTTGCGCGCCGCGGCGATGGGTGCGAAGGAAGTCGTGTGCGTCGATGCATCGGCGTCGGCGGTGAAACTGATCGGCATGAATGCCGAGCGCAACGGCCTGGCCGAACGCGTGCGTGCCGAACGCGCGGACGCGTTCGATTTCCTGAAAGACTTGCGCGAACGCCGCGAACACTTCGACGTGGTGATCCTCGATCCGCCGGCGTTCGTCAAGCGCAAGAAGGATCTGAAGGAGGGCGCGCTGGCGTATCGCCGCATCAACGAACTGGCGATGCAGGTGCTCTCGCGCGACGGCATTCTGGTGACGTGTTCGTGTTCGTATCACATGCCGCGCGCGGCATTGCTGGATGCGGTGCAGCGTGGGGCGCGCCATCTCGATCGCAACGTGCAGGTGCTGCAGCAGTTGCAGCAGGCGCCGGACCATCCGGTGCATCCGGCGATTCCCGAGACCGATTACCTGAAAGGATTCATCTGTCGCGTGTTGCCGGCATGAAGACCCCTCTCCCATCGGGGCGAACCGACGCGTTCAGGCGATGCCATGAATGGCATCGCCTGCGTCGGTGAGCGCTTGGATCGGGGATGATCCAAGCGGGGTTGGCTTGGCGAGGCAGGATGCCGAGCGTAGCCAGGGTTGGGGTGAGGGTGCGATTTCGCGCATAATGCCGCGTTCTCGTCTCAACCGAACCTTCATCCCCGGCCCTCCGCCCCGAAGAGAGAAGGGAGCAAAAACATGACCCATCCCTTCTTCGCCGACATCGATCCCATCGCGTTCCACATTGGTTCGTTCGGGGTGCGCTGGTATGGGCTGATGTACCTCGGCGGTTTCGTCGGCGGACTGTTGCTGGGCGAATATCGACGCCGGCGTGGACGGCTGCCGGTCGATCGCGATTCGTTCCTCGACTTTGCGTTCTATTGCATGCTGGGCGTCATCGTCGGCGGCCGCATCTGGTACATGCTGACCTACCAGCCGATCAATTGGATCTGGACCGACCCGTTGCAGATCTTCCGCGTGTGGGATGGCGGCATGTCGTTTCACGGCGGACTGCTTGGTGTGCTGGTCGCGAGCCTGTGGTGGTGGTGGCGGCATCGCGCGTCGATCACGCATTATTTCGACGTGGTGGATTTCGTCGCGCCGCTGGTGCCGATCGGGCTGGGGCTTGGGCGGCTCGGCAACTTCATTAACGGCGAGCTGTGGGGCAAGATCAGCGACCTGCCGTGGGCGATGATCTACCCGCACGCGCTGCAGGAGAATCCGAAATTCGCCGGCATGTCGGTGGCGGAACTCCACGCGCTGTATCCGAGTGGCGCGCTGGACGGCTATGCGCGCCAGCCTTCCGAGCTGTACGAATTCCTGCTGGAGGGCGTGGTGATGTTTACCGTGCTGTGGGTGTTCTCGATCAAGCCGCGGCACCGCTATGCGGTGTCGGGATTGTTCGGATTGATGTACGGCTGCTTCCGTTTCGCGATCGAATTCATCCGCGAACCCGATGCGCAACTCGGGTACCTGTTCCACACCGGTTGGCTGACCATGGGCCAGGTGCAGTCGCTGCCGCTGATCGTGGTCGGGCTCGTGCTGCTGTGGATGTCGCGTCGCGCGCCGGTGATCCAGCCGCGGCCGGTGGTGCCTGTCGAAAGCTTCGCGAAAGGCTGAAGTGCTAAGCCTTGCGCGCGCGGGGTGAAGTTTCCTCTCGCCGGATTGCATTTGCGACCCCAACCCCTGGGTTGATGGACGGGATGTTGCGAGGAGGATCCACATGCCGACTTTGCATTCCCTTGCGGAGCGGTTTGCCCGTTATGGCCGGGCGGGTGGCTGGCTGCTCATAGTCTGTATCGGCATGGTCGCGCCGCGCATGGCCTGCGCGGCGGACCTCGGTCCATCCATCTTGCCGAAGATCGATGCGGTTACTTTCGAAGTGGTGGCTGCCAAACCCGTCCATGATCCGCTGAGTTACGAGAAGGCGCTGCCGCTGGACCTGCTCCCGTATCAGCAGCGCACCGACAAGTATTACTCGATCGGCACGGCCTTCGCGTTGGGCGGCAATCGTTACGTGACGGCGGCGCACGTTCTCCTGACTGGCATGGACAGCCTGTGGGGACCGCCGGAACTGCGTGATGCCTCCGGTCACGTGTATGCCATTGACAAGATCGAGAAGTTTGCATTGCGCCGCGACTTTGCGGTGTTCTCGCTGGTGACGCAGCCGCCAAACGTCACCACGCTGTCGACAAATGCCGAACCCGTCCTCGATCAAGCGGTGTACGCCGTTGGCAATGCGCTGGGCACTGGCGTCGTGGTCCGCGACGGCTTGTACACATCTGACACGCCGGAACAGCAAGATGGGCAGTGGAAATGGATCCGGTTCTCCGCAGCAGCATCGCCAGGCAACAGCGGCGGTCCGCTGCTCGATCAAGACGGCAAGATCATCGGCGTGGTGCTGATGAAATCGCCCAACGAAAACCTCAACTACGCGCTGCCGATCAGTGAGGTGTTGAACGCGCCGGCGAACGCGGCCGTGATCGACAAGCGCATGTCGTCAGGATTCGACCTCTTCGATACGACCATCACCGGCACCTTCAACACACGATTCGCATTGCCCACGAGCTTGGCGGATTTCTACGCCAAGTTGCAGGCGCTGCTGCACGGTTACGAGGACAGCCAATTGAAGGCGGTGTTCGCGAAGGATGCGGAGCAGGTCTTCCCGCATGGCACCGGTTCGCATGGGGTGTTGTATGGCGTGCCCGGGTTTTTTGCATTCCCCACCTTGCTCAGGCGCAACAGCGCGGGCGAGTGGGAGCCTGGCGGGAAGCGGGCCGCGAAAGTGCCGTTGCCCGACAACGGATACCTGGCGATCGGCAGGGTCGGGCACGACCTGCTGTTCCACCTGCGCAAGCCGGATGACGTCAGCGACCAGCAGCTCTATGGCAATCCAGCGCGGTTGATGGATGCGTTGGCGAAACCGGGGCTGTTTCGTCGCGACGTTGCGTCGGAACGTATCAAGATCACCGCATTCGGCAAACCCGGACTCGACACGATATACACCGATCACTGGCAGAGAAACTGGCGGGTGCTGACCTGGCCGATGCCGTTCGCCAATCGGCGGGTGATGGTTTTCGCACTGCCCGTGCCGGATGGCTATGACGGCTTCATGCGCGAGCTTCCTGCGGGCGAGAGGCACGGTTACCTCGTCAACATGGAAGCCATGACCGATTTTTTCTATCTGTCCTATCGCGGCTCCCTGGCACAGTGGAAGGACTATCTGGAGAACACCACGCTGTCGCCTGTCGCTTTCAAGACCATCCATATCGACGCCGATTACGGCAAACGTTTCAGTTACGCTTCGCCGCGCGTTGCATTCTCGATCACGCCGCAGGTGCAGAAGATCCAGCCCGACAGCGAACTTACGCTGGAATTCATGTATTTCCCCGACCACGACAAGGTGGTCTGGGACGTGGGCGACATACAGTTGAGGGTGGACGACAACGACAAGGACTGGATCAACGTGCAGCGGAATTTCGCACCCGCACCGGATCTGGGCGAGGGCTTCCAGGAAATGTGGCACAAGGTCGTGGCCCGCCAGCATCCGATGGACGGCGTCGCGCGCGACGGCAACGACGTGATGAAAATCAACGCTGTCGTGGACGCGCCCGGCAAGAAACCGCAGGTACTCTACACGGCCTTCTACGCGGAAGATGGATCACATCCGCAAGCCTACATGCGGAAGAAACTGGACTTGCTGATGAAGAACCTGCACGTGCACGAGTGAAGCTGCTTCGCGCGCGCCCGTTCAGAGCCACTTCGCCCGCTTGAGCACCACGTAAAGCGTGATGCAGATGACGACGGTGGCGGTGATGATGCCCGGATAGGCGTAGTGGCTGGCGAGTTCCGGCATGTCGTGGAAGTTCATGCCGTACCAGCTTGCCAGCAGGGTGGGCGCGGCCAAGAGCGCCGCCCAGCCGGCCAGGCGCTTCACCACTTCGTTCTGGCGCACGGTGATCAGCGACAGGTTCACGTTCATCGCCGCGCCCAGCATTTCACGCATCGAGTTGATCGCATCGCTGACGCGGGTGACGTGGTCCTGCACGTCGCGGAAGTAGGGCCGCACTTCGTCGCGGATCACTTCCGGGTGCAGCCGCACCAGTTGTCCGAGCATGTCCTGCAACGGCGTCGCCGCCAGCTTCAGCGTCAGCAGTTCGCGTTGCATGCCATACAGGCGCCGGGTGACATCGCGGTTGGCAAGGTCGGCGAAGACGTCCTGTTCCAGCTCCTGGAGTTCCTGCTTGAAGTCCTGCACGATTGGCAGGTAGTTGTCGACGATCAGGTCGAGGATCGAATACAGCGCGAAGCTGGGGCCGAGCGCGAGGTGCTCGGGCGTCTGCTCGCAGGCGCGGCGCGCGCGCGCATACGACTGCGACGCGCCGTGCCGCACCGACAGCAGGTAATGCCTGCCGACGAAGATGTGGGTTTCGCCGAACGCGATGTTGCCATCGGTCATCTGCGCGGTCTGCGCCACCACGAACAGCGAGTCGCCGTACGATTCGATCTTGGGCCGCTGGTGCGCGCTGTGCGCGTCCTCGACGGCCAGTTCATGCAGCCCGAATTCCACCTGCAGCTTTTCCAGCAACGGTTCGTCGGGTTCGACCAGGCCCACCCATACGAAGCCCTGCGCCGGCGCAAGGAAGTCGCTGATCTCATCCAGCGTGATGTCGCGGATCTTTTTCCCGTCCACGCCGTAGGCGGCACAGTTGGCGACCATCGATTTCGCGTCGGGCGTGTCCATGCACCGATTATGCAGGATGGATGCAAGCAGCGCGCATCACGCGGTCGGCAGCAGGGCTTCCACCGGTTCGCCGAGACGCGTGAGGTCCCGGCCGTGGACGAGGATGCCGCTGGTCGCATCGTCGAAGGATGGTTCGTCCACCTGACGCACCGCGGCGAGGGCGCGGTCGGCATCCAGCGACAACACCCAGCCGAGTTCGCCGCGTGGAAAACGCAGCAACGTGCCCACCGGCCAGATGCCGAAATGATCGACGTAGCGCTCCACCCAGCGCGGATCGAATTGCGCCGGCGACCGCCGCAAGTGCTGGTAGATGCGATCGATCGGCAGCCCGGCGCGGTCGGCGCGGTCGCGTCCCATCGCATCCACCACGTCCACGATGGCCGCGACGCGCATCAGCGCGTGCAACTTGTCGCCGCTGCGATGGCCCGGATAACCGCTGCCGTCCAGGCGTTCGTTGCCGCCTTCGATTACCGTCTGGATGGCCACCGGCGACAGCCAGTGGCAGGCGGCGAGCCGATCCTTGATGAGCGCCACGTGCTGCCGGAACTGGCGCTGCTGTTCCGCATCGAGCTGTGTCGCATCGCGAAGCGGCGCGGGCAGCAGGGCCTTGCCGAGGTCGTGCACCAGGCCAGCCGCCGCCAACGCCCGGCACACGTCCGGCTTCAGGCCGAGCGCCGTGCCAAGATCGACCAGTCGCACCGCGACTGCAAGGCAATGCCGGATCAGTGGCAATTCCCGGTGCAGGCAGGTCAGCGCAAACAACAGCGCTTCGCGATCCTCCGCGTGCAGCGCCATCAGCTTGGCCGCGTGCTGCGAGAGCAGTTTCTGGTCGATCAGCCCGCCATGGCGCAACTTCATGATCTGGGTCGCGAGGAACGACGCGCACCCCGCGAGCTGCCTGGCCATCGGGTTGCGATAGGTGTCGGATTCGTCGGCCGCATCGTCGATGGTGCTGCCGAGATACAACGGCGACGGCCGCAAATCGCTCTTGTCGGAAGCGGCATGGCGCGCGGACTCGCGTTCGGTTTCGCGCACCAGGAACCACAGCCGTTGTTGCTGGTCGCGTCCGCCCACATCGAGCCGGAACCCGCACAGGATGCGATCGTTGCGGAAGGTCTGGTGACGCGGCCAGCCCGGGACGATGAATCGGCTGCCGTCGGGAAAAGTCATTTCGAGTTGCAGCGGGCGGCTGCGATCGTCCAGCAGCGCCGCCGCCGAGGGCTCCGCTTCCACCATGCAGCCGTGCAGCGACAGGTCGCGCAGATAACCGGTCGCGGTGGCGCCGGCATCCTGCAGGTTCACCCTCACCTTCATGCCGCGGCGCAGCCGCGCACGAAAAGTGTCCCGCTGCTGGTGCTTTTCGAGCCACCCCGGGAATTCGCACCTGCAAAGACGTCGCTGGTCCTCTTCCCAGACCAGTTGGACCGTCAATATCGGCGTGCGCAGTACGCCCCTCGACCCTTGGCCGTTCAGCCGGAAAACGGCACCCTCGCAGAACGCGGTGGCGCCGTCGGCAATGGCACTGACGTCCAGGTGCAATGCCTCGCCCGCGTTGGTGGTGGCCACGGTCACGGGCAGCTCAACCATTTGGTCCTGCTCCAGGACCAGGCACGCGCTGCCGGGCTGGCGCAGGGTTTCCAGCAACTCGATGATTTCCGCGGGATGGTCGATGCGGGTGTAGAAATCGCCGCTTTGTGTCATGGAGGCCTCGTCACCGGGGCGGTCACGGTTGATCGGTGGTGTTTATCGGCCGGTGGAGGATTTCCTTTAGCGGTATGTGCCTTCACATGCGCTGCAGGCGCCGTTCATGCATCAGCGCCATGCCGCCCGCGAGCCCCAGCCACGCGGGCAACGCGAACAGGATCCACGGCAGGTTCTGCTGCGGGAACGCCGGAATGAGCTTGGAGACCAGCGCGAACAGCGTCAGCAACGCCATCAGCCCCGCGATCGCGACGCTGAAGCGTGAAGCGGCGGCGCCGTGTTTGCGCACGCGCAGCAGCGCCGGAACCAGCAACCACGCGAGCGGGTTGAACAACCACAAGTTTTCATTGGCCCAGGCGGCGCGATGCGCGGTGCCGAACCACAGCACCAGCATCAGCGCGCCGGCGAAGCCGGCCAGCAGCGCGTACAAGCTGCCGACCACGGCGAACCACCATCGGTCCACCTCGTACTGGTTGCGCAACCATGCCGAAGCGATGAACGC
>JAICIW010000139.1 GCA_025928735.1 Rhodanobacteraceae bacterium
AAATCCAGCGCGGCATCCACGTCGGTTGCGCGCGGCCATTCGTCGGAGAAATCGAACGAGGCGTCCTGCACGGCACCGGTCGCCTCGAAACGACCTTCGTGATCGAGGAACGGCCAGTGGTCCAGATCGCCGCGGACGACCACGCGCCCGGCGGTCACCGCGCCGCCCACGAAAGCATGATCCAGCCATGCGATCAGCGATGGCGGCATGCTGCGATAGGGCCAGAACATCTTCGCATCGGAGATGGTGCCGTGCTCGAGTGCACCGGACGCGGAAATGAACGGCTTGTGCCCGCCGCCACGCAAGATCAAATGCGCCTGGCCATTGCCGGCAAATTCACCGGTATCGAAGTGCAAGCCTTCGGCCGCGATGTTCCACAGCCCGACTTCGCGCCACGCCACCAGCGTGCCGCCGAACCGGCGGAACTGGAACGGTTTGCGAAACACATCCGTGAGCGCGAGCGTCGCGCTCTGCGGCGGCAGTTCCAGCGACAGCGCCTCGTTGTCCGCGTGGACGATTCCGCGCGACAACGCGATGCCCGGAATCGTACCCGTCGCGCTCGACTGCAATCCGGAAAAGCGCACCGTCGCGTCGTAGCGCCCGCCTTCGCGCCATGCCAGCGCTGCGGCATCCAGTTGCACGTGCGGCTGCGCCTGCGCGGCCCAATCGATCAGCGTTTTCGGCGCCTGCGGCGCCATCGCCGCCAATGACAGCCACGGCGAAAGGTCGATGGCGCGCGCCGCCGCGGTCACCAGTCGCGCACCTGGATGGCCGCGCACGTGCACGATCGCGCCGCCCGCCTGATCGACGTCCACGCCCGGCTTGCCCGGTCCGCGCCAGACGATGTCCCAGCCACCGTCGACGTGGTTTGCCTCGAGCGTGCCCGCGAGTGCCGCGAGCGCCACGCTCCGCCCTTCTGGCCCGGACGCAACCAGATCACGCATCGCATAACGGGCCGCGGCGGATTCGAACTTGCCATTCCGCCAGTGCCCCCAGATTTCGATGTCCGCCAACCCGTTGCGCACCGCGTAACCCTTGAGGTCCAGCCCGCGCACGGCTTCGGCGAGGTCGAAATTGCGCGTCGTGACGTACAGGTCGTAATTGCGCTCGGACGCATCCATGCGTCCGCTCACCGTCACCGCCTGGTGCGTTCCGAGTTGCTGCAAGCTTCCGCCGAAACGCACCGAATCGCCAATGTTCACCACCCGCAGCCGCGGCGCCAGCACGCGCCACGAGCGCCCCGTCACGTTGTCGACGATGTCGACGCGCACGTCGCTCAAGTCCAGATCCACCGGCAGCGATTGCAGCGGCGCGTGCGTTTCGCCGGGCGAGTTGCCGAACCCGGCCACCTGCCAGCCGGACATGGAGTGCTCGACGCGCAATTCGATGCCGTTGAGCCGCAGCGTGAGCCAGCGGTGCGACGGGCGCAGCCACGCACCGAAATCGAATTTCAATTGCGCCTGCTTCAGCGTGATCGAACCTCCACCCACCTTCTCCGGGCCGAGTGTCAGGTTCTTCACCGTAAGCAGCGGGCCCGAGGGCTGCCAGTGACTCGTCACCCCCGTGAATGTCACCGGACGATGCAGCCGCTCCGACAACTGGTGCGCGATGAAATCCGGATAGTGCGTCGCCACCGGCAACAGGATCTGCACCAGTCCCATCGCGACCGCCGCCGCGATCAGCAGCACCGCCACCAACGCGGTCAGCGCGAAACGCGCGCGGCGCAGGTGATGGCGCCATGGCGTCATCACGCGGCTCCGGCGGCGTAGGTCTGGCTGACCCCGAACGCAGCGTCGTAGGTTGGGCTGAGCCCGGACGCAGTCCGGGAGAAGCCCAACGGGATCGCACCTGTGTGTTGGGCTTCCCGCGGATCAAGTCCGGGGTCAGCCCAACCTACAAAGAGCCCGGGCTCGGCACGCACCCGCGATTCCGTCGCTGCGCTGGGCGCATCAAGGCCACGCATCGACGACACCGCCTTTCCCAAGTCCTGACGCACGCAGGGCGGGAGTAGCGCAGCGAATCCCGCCGGCCAAGGCGCAGAAGGCGGGTTGGCACCCGCCCTACCAAAGCAGGCCACGGATGGCCGAGTTCGCTTCGACACGCGATTGGCAAACACCGCAGGGAAGTCGAGGCAACAGGATGTCGCCGAGACTGTCATGCCCGGTGCAGTGGTTTTGGCCACTTTCGCGGAAACGAAAGTAGCTCGCTCGCGAGGCGAGCGACACCAATCAGAGCAGCACGACATCGAACTGCTCCTGCCCGTACTGCTCCTCGGGTTGGAAGCGAATCGATTTCCCGATGAAGCCTTCCAGCTCGGCGACCGCGGCGGATTCTTCCTCCAGCATCCGCCCGACGACTTTCGGCGCGGCCAGCACCAGCAGTTTTTCGGCCTCGAACTGGCGCACCGCGCGGGTGATCTCGCGGAAGATTTCGTAGCCGACGGTTTCGGCGGTCTTGACGATGCCGCGGCCGGAACACGCGGGACACGGCTCGCACAACTGACGCGCAAGGCTTTCGGTGGTGCGCTTGCGGGTCATCTCGACCAGGCCCAGTGGACTCATTTCATACACGGTGGTCTTGGCGTGGTCGCGCGCCAGCGCCTTCTCGAGCGTGCGCAGCACCTGCCGCTTGTGCTCGTCGTCGTGCATGTCGATGAAGTCGATGATGATGATGCCGCCGAGATTGCGCAGGCGAAGCTGGCGCGCGGCCGCCTGCGCGGCTTCGAGGTTGGTGCGGAACGCGGTCTCCTCCAGATTGCGCGAACCGAGATACGCGCCGGTGTTGACGTCGATCGTCGTCATCGCCTCGGTCTGGTCGATCACGAGATAGCCACCGGATTTCAGCGGCACTTCCTTGCGCAGTGCCTTCTGGATTTCGTCCTCGACCCCGTAGAGGTCGAAGATCGGCCGTTCACCGGGATAGTGTTCGACGCGGTCGGTCAGGCCGGGCATGAACTGCCGCGCGAACGCCAGCGTCCGCTCGAAGGTTTCATGCGAATCCACGCGCACTTTTTCGATGTCGTCGTGCATCAGGTCGCGCAGCACGCGCAGCGGCAGCGGTGGCTCTTCGTAAACGCGTTCGCCCGGCTGTGCGTGCACGATGGCTTCGGATACCGTCTGCCATACCCGCGTCACGTAGGCGACGTCTTCGGCCAGCGCCGCGGCGTCCAGGCCTTCGGCATTGGTGCGCGCGATCAGGCCGAAGCCACCCGCCGCCAGGCTCGCGAGCACACCGCGCAGGCGTTCGCGTTCCGCTTCGTCCTCGATTCGCACCGACACGCCCAGCGTGGTGCTGTCCGGCAGCAGCACCAGATAGCGTGACGGAATGGAAAGGTACGCGGACAACCGCGCGCCCTTGCTGCCGATCGGATCCTTGATCACCTGCACGACCACACGCTGGCCTTCGTGCACCAGTTCGGTGATGGGTCGCACGCTGACCGGAGGCACAGGCGTGGATGCCGTGCCGTCGATCGAATCGTTGTTGAAACCCGAATGCGCCATGTCGCCTGCATGCAGGAACGCGCTGCGTTCCAGTCCGATGTCCACGAACGCGGCCTGCATGCCCGGCATCACGCGCTTCACGCGTCCGCAATAGATATTGCCGACGTAGCCGCGATGGCCGCTGCGCTCGACATGGACTTCCTGCAACATGCCGTTCTCGACCACGCCGACCCGCGCCTCGCGGGGCGTCACGTTGATCAGGATTTCCTCGGTCATGTCGGGCGCTCGTGGGCTGTTGGAAGGCAGTCGTCACTGCCGCGATCATCGTCCGCACTTTCCTGCGCGTGCGTCGGCTGGCAAAAGGCACCCCTCGAAGGCATCCCGCAAACCGGCTCACCCGTTATAGCCCGGGCGGTCTGTACCTGTCGATGCAGCAATCACGCCCGTTCAGTCGCGGTCAGGCCGCGATGCCGGCACCGCGCACCAGCCGCGCGGTTTCGAACAGCGGCAAGCCCATCACGCCCGAGTAGCTGCCCGACAGATGCGCGACGAAGGCGCCCGCCCTGCCCTGGATCGCGTAACCGCCGGCTTTGCCGAATGGTTCGCGGGTGGCGACGTAATCCGCGATGGCGCGTTCGTCCAGTTCCGCGAACGTGACCGCGGACTCGCACACCGCAACGTTTTCGGCAGACGCGGTGGCGCAACATACCACCGAGATCACCACGTGCGTGCGATCCGACAACGCGCGCAGCATCGCCGCGGCGGCCTCGGCATCGTGCGGTTTGCCGAACACACGCTCATCCAGCACCACTTCGGTATCGGCGCCCAGCACGATGGCATGCGGGTCACGCGCAATCACCGCCTGCAAACCGGCCCGTGCCTTCCCACATGCCACGCGCTCGACGTACGCGCGTGGCGGTTCGTTCGCACCACGGACCTCCGGCACATCCACGTCGACGATTTCAAAATCGACGCCGATCTGCGCGAGCAATTCGCGACGGCGCGGGGATTGCGATGCAAGGTAAAGCATCGCGCAAGCATAACCGCCGCGATCAGGCGGCCGCCGCATCCACGCGCGCGCCCTGCTGCGGCGGCACCAGCGCGATCACCGTCCAGCCGGGACGCGGCTCGGTCTTCTCGCGGTTGCTGTTCACCCGCAATTTTCCGTTCGGCTCCAGGCCGAACAGCAGTACCGTGTCCGCGCCATGCTGCGCGACGAAATCGGGCCAGCCGAACGCCTCGGTCAACGCATTGGTCTTGATGCGCCAGCCACCCTCCAGCAATTCGACGAAACGGGTGCGCGTCATGTCGGCGCCGAACAACGCCTTCGCGCGAAGATTGCCGGCGAACGCGGAGCGGTTGTTGGCATCTTCCGGCGCCAGCACGCGCAAACGATAGACCTGCTCGCGCCCGAACTCTTGGCGATAGTGCAGGCACGCCAGCGAATTCAGTTCGCGCCGGTTCGACATCGCCAGCAGCCGCCCGATGCCGGTCAGGTCCAGGTTCAACGCCGCGTGCTGCGACGTGGGATTGCCGAAGAACGTGGTCAGCCCGGCCATCCGAGCCTTGCTGATGCCTTCCCAGTCATCGTCCGCCAGCACCACTTGGAATTTCTGATCCGCCAGCGCCTGCGCAATGCCGCGCGCGACTTCATCGGAACCGAAGATCAATACGCCGTCCGGATCGGGGTCGGCCACCTCCAGCCAGCGCGCCAGCGGCCGTGCCGTCGCGCTTTGCAGCACCACCGTCGCGATGATCAGGATGAACACCAGCGGCACCAGCGCGTCCGCGCCGCGCACGCCGAGATCGCCCAACCGCAGCGCAAACAACGACGACACCGAGGCCGCCACCACGCCGCGCGGCGACACGTACGACAACAACGCGCGCTCGCGCCAGTTCAACAGGCTGCCGAACGTCGCCACCCCAATCGAAACCGGACGGATCACGAACTGCGCCACCACGAACACCAGGATACCCGCCATCAACATGCCCGGCGGCAGCGGCCAGTGCAGGCGCGCGGCCAGCACCACGAACAGCAATGACACCAGCAGCGTGGACAGGTGTTCCTTGAAGTCCATGATGTGGTCGATGTGGATGCCGCGCAGGTTGCCCAGCGTGATGCCCATGATCGTCACCGCCACCAGGCCGGATTCGTGGGTCAGTTGATTCGAGAGCGTGAACGCGCCCAGCACCGCGATCAGCGTGCCGTAGGCCTGCAGGTATTCGGGAATCAATTGCCGATACAACAGGAATGCCAGCGCAGCCGCGACGCCGAGGCCGATGCCCGCGCCGATGCCGACCGTGGCACCGAATACCGCCAACGAATGCCCCTGCTGGTGCGTCACGATGGCCTCGAACACCAGCACCGCGAACAGCGCGCCCAGCGGGTCCAGCACGATGCCTTCCCAGCGCAGCGCGCTGGCGATGCGCACATTCGGACGCAGCGTGCGCAGCATCGGCGTGATGACCGTCGGACCGGTCACGCAAGTCAACGCGCCGAACAGCAACGCAATCGACCACGGCAGACCCGCGATCCAGTGCGCCGCCGCAGCCAGCATCAACAGCGCGAGCACCGCGCCGTAACTCACCATGCCGCGCACCGCATGGCCGATCCCGCGCAATTCCGAAAAGCGCAGCGTCATGCTGCCCTCGAACAGGATCAATGCGACCGCGAGCGACACCACCGGGAACAGGAAACTGCCCAGCATCTTGTCGGGATCGAACAGTCCCGTCGCCGGACCCAGCGCGATGCCGATCAGCAACAGGAACAGGATCGCCGGCAGCCGCATCCGCCACGCCAGCCACTGGGCAAAGAAACCGACAACCAGCAGCACGGTGAGCACTACGCCAAGATCAATCGCCATGCAGCCTCGC
>JAICIW010000301.1 GCA_025928735.1 Rhodanobacteraceae bacterium
TGGCCCGCTCGGCCGGCCAGCGCGGGCTAGCCCTTGCCCTTGATGATGCTGAAGGACCCGTCGCCTTCCATGTACATCGCCTCGACGCGATCGAACGAATCGAGCCCCTTGTTGCGCAAGCCCGCTTCGACCTCCTCGCGCGTCACCAGCTCGCGCCGCATGTTGCGGTCGACCAGCCGACCGTTGCGAACCAGCAGGATCGGCGGTGCTTCCGTGAGCCGCGCGATCATCCTGAAATGGATGCCGAGCCAATCGAGCAGCAGGTTCCACGCAGCGAGCGTGGCGATCAGGACAGCGCCATCGGCGACGGTATTCCCATTGCCGATCATCGCGTTCTGCGCCGCGTCGCCAAGCAGCACCACGAACAGGATGCCGGAAATGCCGGCCGAGCCCGTATCGCGCCGCAACAGGAACCGCAGCAGCAGGAACAGGCACCAGTACATGATGGTGCCGCGAATAAGAATCTCCAGCGGCGACATGCTGAAGCTCAGGAAGTTGCTCAAGTGATGCGCGTCCATGATCGGTCCTTGCGCGGGGAAGTTCGCCCTGAATCTACCGCAAAGCTGGCGCGTCATCGAACGGTCGCGTGATTTTGGTGTTCACCGCATGCCATCCATGACTTGTCGCAGCACGGCACCGCATTCGCCCTCCAGCTTGAACGCGAACAAATCATCGGCGCGCGTTCGCCCGCGGTTCACCGCCACGACGGAAATGCCGCGCGCCACCGCCGCGCGCACCAACCGGAAGCTCGACCACACCATCAACGACGAGCCGGCCACCAGCACGCCATCGGCGGATTCCACCGCGGCCAGCGCTGCTGCCGTGGTTTCACGCGGCACCGATTCGCCGTAGAACACCACGTCCGGTTTCAGCATGCCGCCGCAAACTTCGCATGCAGGCACGTTGAACGCGCTGAAGTCGATGCCTTCGAGATCGGCGTCGCCATCCGGTGCGATGCGCGCAGGTGATACATCCCAATCGGGATTCGCGTCGCGCAGCCGCACCTGGAATCCGTCACGGTCGAAGCGGTGATTCAAGGCCAGGCAGCGCACCACGTCCAGCCGGCCGTGCAGGTCGATCACGTTGCGGCTGCCGGCGCGCTGGTGCAGGCGATCGACGTTCTGGGTAACCAGCTGCGCGACGCGACCGAGTTGCTCCAGCCGCGCCAACGCCGTGTGCGCCGCGCTCGGCCGTGCTGCCACGAACATCGGCCAGCCCGCGAAGCTGCGCGCCCAATAACGCTTGCGCACCGCCTCGCTTTCCACGAAGTCGCGATACTGCACTGGCGCCGAGCGTTTCCAGTTGCCGTCGCCGTCGCGATAATCGGGAATGCCGGATTCGGTACTGACGCCGGCGCCCGTGATCACAGTCACGCGCGAGCGCCCCGCCAGCCATGCCGCAAGGCGCTCGCCATCCGTGACACCCATTCCCGCTTCGACATCCATGTGGTCAATGTAGCGCGCGGAAAAGATGGCCGTCACGTTTCGCAACGGGCAACGCCATCAGGTCGCTCCTCGCCGGCGCCATGGTGCACGCGGCCTGACAGCGATCCAAAGCGCGATCACGTACACGAATACCACCACGTAGGCGGCCGCGAACACCCATAGCGGCAGCGACCAATAGATCATCCGCTCGATCCAGGACGCAATCAGCGGTTGCACGTGCGACGCATCCGAAACTCCACCCTGCCAGATCGTCAGGAAACAGGCGCGTCCCGACAGCGCCTGCGCCGCCACCACGGCGAGGCCGAGAAGATGCACCAGCCGCCACCAGAATTCCCGCACCCAGCGCCATCCGCGCCAGGCGCCGATCGGGACCAGCACACAGCCCGCGACATTGAACGCGATGACGGCAAGGTGCAACGCGAGCACTGATATCGCCGCCATGCGCAAGTCCGCCGACTGTCAGGTCATCGTCACGAATTCTTCCGCGGACGTCGGATGGATCGCGACGGTCTTCAGGAAATCAGCATAGGTCGCGCCCATCCGCACAGCCACCGCGAAACCCTGCAGCATTTCGTCCATGCCCGGCCCGATGCCGTGCAAGCCCACGACACGCTCGTCTTCACCTGCGCAAACCAGCTTCATCATCGTCGTGCTTTCGCGGCCCGCCAGCGACCACAGCATCGGGGTGAAGCGCGTCGAGCGAATCTTCACGGTATCGCCGTACTGTTCGCGCGCTTCGGCTTCGGACAACCCGACGGTGCCGGCCGGCGGATGCGAAAACACCACGCTCGGAATGCACGAATAATCCAGGTGCGCATCGGGCTTGCCGCCGAACAGCCGGTCGGCGAGTTGCCGACCCGCCGCGATCGCCACCGGCGTCAGCGCAGGCTTGCCGTTCACGTCGCCCAATGCGTACACGCCGTCGACCGAAGTGTTCTCGAAATCGTCGGTGACGATCTCGTTGATCTTGCCCAGCCTCACACCCGCCGATTCCAACTGCAGCGACTCGACGTTGGGCAGGCGGCCAATCGCACTGATCACCTGGTCATAGGGTCCGTGCGGCTCGTGATCCGTGCAATCCAGCCACAGTCCTTGCACGTCCCGATGCACGCCACGCACCGCACAACCTTCGTGATGGCCGATCCCTTCCGCCTTCATCATGCGGCCCAGCGCGTCCCCGAGATCGGCATCGAAGCGCGACAGCAGTCCGCCGCGCGTGATCAGTTCCACGCGCGATCCCAACGCGCGCAGCACGCCTGCCAACTCCACGCCGATGTAGCCGCCGCCGATGATGCCGACGCGCGCGGGGCACCGGGCCAGCTTGAAGAATCCATCCGAATCGATCGCGAGGTCGCCACCGGGCAATTCCAGCCCGCGCGGGCGCGAACCGGTCGCAATCACGATGTGCGGCGCACGATAATCCGCATCTGCCGCACGCAGCGTGTGCGCGTCGATGAAATGCGCCGGCGCAGGTACGTGCTCGATGCCCAGTTCGCGCAGGCGATTCGCATATGACGTTCGCGCGCGCAGTACGTACGCTTCGCGGTGGCCGATGAACGTGGCCCAATCCAGCAGGCCCGGCTGCACATCGAAACCGACGGCCTCGGCCATGCGTTGTGCATCGGCCAGTTCGGCGGCCAGCCACATCGCCTTCTTGGGCACGCAGCCGCGGTTGACGCAGGTTCCGCCCAACTCGTGCGGCTCGAACAGCGTCACCTTCGCGCCACGCCACGCCGCCCGAATCGCGGTGGCCAGCCCTCCCGAGCCGCCGCCGATCACCAGCAAATCAGGATCGTTCTTCATGCGCTCACACCTGCTCCGCGACGGGCGCGACGCCATTCTCCACGATGCGGTAGCACGGCACGTACTTGCTGCCCGGGAGTTTCATGCGCTGCTGTGCGACGAAGCTCTGCAGCAGCGTGTCGAGCGCGCGCATGAA
>JAICIW010000411.1 GCA_025928735.1 Rhodanobacteraceae bacterium
AGCATCGACGGCCTGAGCGGCTTGTTGAATCGTCGCCATTGGGAAGAGGCGGTGAACGACGCCTTGTCGCGACATTGCTGCGAGAGCGCAGTGATGCTGCTGATCGACATCGACCGCTTCAAGCGCATCAACGATCAGTTCGGCCACACGATCGGCGACGAGGTAATCCGGCAGGTCGGGGAAATCATTCGTGCCGGCCTGCGCCAGGGCGACCTTGCCGGACGCTACGGCGGGGACGAGTTCGGCGCCGTGCTGTGCGGAACCGACGTGGCCGTTGCCGAGACCGTGGCGGACCGCATCCGGTCGGGCGTCGCGGAGCTGAAGATCGAGCAGGCGCCCGGATTGCGCTGCACGTTGAGCATCGGTCTGGCGCGCGGTCCCGCGGGGCTGGGCACGGCACGGGCGTGGATCGAACAGGCCGACGCGGCGCTGTATCGCGCGAAGCTGGCCGGGCGCAACCGGTTCGTGGTGGCCGCCTGACATCAGGCTGCACCAGGCCAGGCACGCGTTGCGAAACCGCTTGTCCGGCGTCGCGCAGGGATTGTTCCGGCGGCACTTGTGGCTGCACCGTTTGTGCCATACTCCGGCCGCCCCTACGGCGCGCTGCGACGGCTGGTTGATGCCGGTTTCGGCAAGCGAATCATGTTCGGCTTCGACCAGATGATCTGGCCGCAGGCGATCGGCATCGGGATTGACACCATCGAACACGCGGATTTCCTGACCACGGAACAGAAGCGCGACATTCTTTACAACAATGCGGCGCGCTTCCTGCGGTTGAGCAAGCAGGAGATCGCGCGCGATCATGCACGATGAGGCAGGCACGATGGGCGCGTCGCGCCGACCGGTGCTCCATGGATGATGCGTCTTACGAAGTCTTCGAAGACGTCGCCATCTTCCGCCTCGGCGGAAGCGCGGGGCTGGAGCAGAGCGTGTCGCTGGTCGGCAATGCCATCCAGCGCGCCAAGCGATCCAGCGTCAGCAAGCTGCTGGTCGATATCACCGCGATCGCTTCGGGCCCGCCGACGTTGGCGGAGCGTCACCGGATCATGACCGAATGGGCGATCGCCGGACGCGGCGCGATTCGACTCGCGCTGGTGATCCGGCCGGAATTCATCGATCCCGACAATTTCGGCACCCATGTCGCGTTGAATCACGGCCTCGCGTTCCGGGGATTCCTCGATGAGGGCCATGCGATGGACTGGCTGCTCGGACGTCGCGGCGGAGGATCGCCGAAGTCCGGGTGACGGTGGAAGGCCGCCATGTCACGTCCGGCGATTTTGGGTGCACAATGGTTGGCCCGCCCCCGAAAGGAGAACGTGATGCGAAATCCGAGTGTCGTGTTGCTTGCCGCGCTGGCACTGCCGCTTGCGGCGAACGCGCAATCCAGTGCGTCATCGTCCATGCCCACCACGCAGGCGGTCAACGTTCCGGCCTACGTCACCAAGGCCATCGATGACCCGGCGCGCGCCGCCGACAAGAAAGACGATTCGCGTCGCGAGATCGCGACGGTGATGGCGTTCACCGGCGTGAAGCCCGGTGACAAGGTGCTGGAACTCGATCCGGGCTCGGGATACTGGACGCGTGTGTTCAGCCGGATCGTCGGTCCGCAGGGCCACGTCTACACGGTGTGGCCCGACGAGATGGCGAAGTATTCGGCCAAGAGTTTTGCGAACTGGCAGGGTCTGGTGAAGGGCACCTACAAGAACGTGAGCCTGCTGAAGCAGCCGGCGGCGATGTTGAGCGTGCCGCAGAAGGTGGACGTTGTGTTCACCTCGCAGAACTACCACGACTACCACGACCCGTTCATGGGCCCGGTGGACATGAAGAAGTTCGACAAACAGGTGTTCGATGCGCTGAAGCCGGGTGGCGTGTTCGTCGTGATCGACCACATCGCGCCGGCCGGTTCCGGCATCAGCGATACCAACACGCTGCACCGGATCGATCCGGAAGTGGTG
>JAICIW010000433.1 GCA_025928735.1 Rhodanobacteraceae bacterium
CGCTGCACCTGCGCGCGCGGATCATCGAGATTGCTGCCCAGCGCGACGCAGGTGGTGACCGTTTCAGCCATGCATCAGAGCCTGGCAACGCCATGCCAAGTGAGCCGCGTTGCTTCCGCAGCGGTCGCCAGACGAGGCGCGCGTCGTAGCGCCATAGTGGTTCCATGGCCAAGGCGCGCACTGATGGATCGTGGCCGCTGCGGAGCAACCCTTCGGGCCGGGGCCGCTTGCCCGCATGGCTGCGTCATCGCTCGTCGATGTATCGACATACATCTTCCTCGTTCTTCCTTGCCCTGCAGGCAAATGGCCGACGGCGCGGCCACGTGGCATGGCGTTGCAGGCCCTAATCTTGCGGGCCGGCTTCCGGCGTGCCCGTCCCGCGGCCGCGACCGCCACGCCGCCGTCGGCGACGCTTCGGGGCCGCAGCCGGTTCTCCGCTGCGAACCGGCGTCTTCGGCGCCAGCGAACCCGAAAGCTCGTCGGCCGAAAGTGTTTGCGCCTGCGTCCACCATTCGCCGGCTTCGCGCAGTTCCTCCGATTCGCCCGCGCGCAGCAGCAGAAAGTCGTAGGCGGCGCGAAAGCGCGGGTGCGCCATCAGCCGGAATACGCGTTTGCGGCTGCGTTCGGCGAAGCGGGGTTGCAGCGCCCAGATTTCCTCGATCGCGTAGGCAAAGCGGCGCGGAATGGCGACGCGTTTGCTTTGCTCGGCCATCACGCGGTGCGCCGCGCGCAGCCAGGCGAGTGGCTGACTTGCGCCTTCCTCGCGCAAACGGGTGGCGAGCGTATCGACCTCGCCCCACAACAGCACCGCGAACAGAAACGCGGGCGTCACCGGGCGTCCTTCGGCGACGCGCGCATCGGTGCCGGAAAGGCCGCGCTCGATCAGTTCCAACATGCCACCTGACGCATCGTGCTTCAGCGCACGCGCGGTGCCTGGAAACAAGTGCCGCAGCAGGTCGTAGCGCACCAGCGTCCGGAAACTTTCGAGGCCATATCCGGCCAGGAACATCTTCTGGCACTCGTCGAACAGCCGTGCCGGCGGCGCGTCGCCCAGCAGGTGCCCGAGCGAGTCGAACAGCGCCGAGGCTTCGTCGTCGATCGTGAAACCGAGCTTGGCCGCCAACCGCGCCGCGCGCAGCATCCGCACCGGATCTTCGCGATAGCGCGTGGCCGGATCGCCGATCAGGCGCAGGTGCCTGTGCTCCAGATCCTCGATGCCACCGACGTAATCGATCACGCTGAAATCGGCGATGTCGTAATACAGCGCATTGACACGGAAGTCGCGGCGCAGCGCGTCTTCCTCGATGCTGCCCCACACGTTGTCGCGCAGGATGCGGCCATCCACCACGTGGCGGTCCTCGCTGGCGTCACCGTCGCCGGTGCCGCGGAAAGTCGCGACTTCCACGATCTCGGGCCCGAACACCACGTGCGCGAGCCGGAACCGCCGACCGATCAGGCGGCAGTTGCGGAACAGTTTCCTCACCTCTTCAGGCGTGGCGTTGGTGGCCACATCGAAATCCTTGGGCCGGCGACCGAGCAGCAGGTCGCGCACCGCGCCGCCGACCAGGCACGCGCGGAATCCGGCGTCCTTCAATCCGTACAGGACGCGCAACGCGCCACGGCTGATCTGC
>JAICIW010000022.1 GCA_025928735.1 Rhodanobacteraceae bacterium
CGGTCTTCCTGATCTGGGAGTTGACCGACGAGGAACCGATCGTCGACCTGCGGCTGTTCCGGCACCGCAACTTTGCCGCGGGCACGCTGGCATTGGTGCTGGCCTACGCCGCGTTCTTTTCGATCGGCCTGCTGGTGCCGCTGTGGTTGCAGAGCACGTTGGGCTACACGTCCATCTGGGCGGGGCTGGCGACCGCGCCGATCGGCATCATTCCGGTGCTGATGACCTTCTGGGTCGGCAAGTACGCGCACAAGTTCGACCTGCGCTGGCTGGCCGCATTTGCGTTCATCGTGATGGGCGTTACCTGCTTCATGCGCGGGCGTTTCACCACCGAGGTCGATTTCTATCACATCGCGCTCGCGCAATTGCTGCAGGGTCTCGGCGTCGCCCTGTTCTTCATGCCGATCCTCACCATCCTGCTGTCGGATCTGGAAGGCCATGAAATCGCCGAAGGTTCGGGCGTGGCGACCTTCCTGCGCGCGGTGGGCGGCAGTTTCGCGGCGTCGATCACCACCTACGTCTGGACCCGCGGCGGCGTGCTCAACCATGCCAACCTGACCGAGCACATCAACGCCTACGACACACAGGTGCGACAGAGCATCGGCGCGGCGGGTGGACACCTGCAGGCGTACGCTGCGCAGGTGAACGGCGTGATCAGCCAGCAGGCGATGCAGATTTCCTTCAACCAGTTGTTCGATGTGCTCGGCTTCATTTTCCTGGGACTGGTGGCGGTGGTCTGGTTGGCCAAGCCGCCGTTCATCAAGAAGGCGGGGCCCGCGGCGGGTGCAGGACACTGAGGCAGCCGATGGCAGCAAGCGCTAGCGCAGCGGCATCCAAGGTCGGCGAATTTCGTCCGTCGAGCCTCGCGCTCGCGACCATCGGCCTATCGCTCGGCACCTTCATGCAGGTGCTGGACATGACGATCGCGAACGTGTCGCTGCCCACCATCGCGGGCAACCTTGGCGCGAGCCAGGACCAATCGACGTGGGTCATCACGTCGTTCACGGTGTGTCAGGCCATCACGCTGCCGATGACGGGCTTTCTCTCGCGCCGCTTCGGCGAAGTGAAAGTATTCGTGTGGGCGGTGCTGCTGTTCTCGTTGTTTTCGCTGGCCTGCGGGTTCGCGACCAGCCTGTCGATGCTGGTGATGTTCCGCGCGCTGCAGGGCGCCGTGTGCGGGCCGATGTATCCGATCACGCAAAGCCTGATGGTGTCGATTTATCCGCGCGAGAAACGCGGCATGGCGCTGGCGATCATCTCGATGATCACGGTGGTCGCGCCGATCGTCGGGCCGGTGGCGGGCGGCTGGATCACCGATTCGTATTCGTGGCGGTGGATCTTTTTCATCAACGTGCCGCTCGGGCTGTTCGCGGCCGGCGTCGTCGCGGCGCAAATGGCCGGGCGCCTCGAACAATTGCGCCGGGTTCGGATCGACTGGGTGGGCGTGGCGACGTTGATTCTCGGCGTCGGCGCGTTGCAGATTTTGCTCGACAAGGGCAATGAGCTCGATTGGTTCCATTCCAAGGTCATCGTGATACTTGCGATCGTTGCGTTGATCTCGCTGACGATCTGGGTGATCTGGGAATTGACCGACGACGCACCACTGGTCGACCTGCGCCTGTTCCGGCACCGCAATTTCGCCGCCGGGACCCTGGCGTTGATACTCGGGTTCGCACTGTTCTTTTCGATTGCCCTGATGTTGCCGCTGTGGCTGCAGAACACGCTGGGGTACACGGCGATGTGGTCCGGCCTCGCGGCCGCGCCCCTCGGCGTGATTCCGGTGCTGACGACCTTCTGGGTGGGCAAGTACGCGAACCGCGTCGACCTGCGCTGGCTGGCCGCGCTCGCGTTCGCGGTGATGGGTTTCGTGTGCTTCCGGTTCGGCAGTTTCACCACCGACGTCAGCTTCGCGGCGGTGGCGATCACGGAGTTGATCATGGGCGCGGGCGTGGCACTTTTCTTCATGCCGGTCCTGACGATCCTGCTGTCGGATCTGGAAGGGCAGGAGGTCGCGGAGGGCTCGGGTTCGGCAACGTTCCTGCGCACGGTGGGCGCGAGTTTCGCGGTGTCGATCGTCACCTATCTTTGGGCGCGCGGCGGCGTGGCCAGCCACGCGAACCTCGTCGAACACATCAATCCATTCAGCCCGGAAGTGCGCGATCACATCGAAGCGATGGGCGGGCAACTGCAGTACTACGCCGCGGGCATCAATCGCGTGATCACCCAGCAGGCGACCCAGATTTCGTTCAACCAGATCATGGATGGACTCGGCTTCGGGTTTATGATCCTGATTGCCGTGGTATGGCTGGCCAAACCGCCGTTCATCGCCAAGTCGCGCGGTCCGGGCGCCGGACATTGACGGACGGTTGGACCATCCTCGGGTTTTCTCCACCTGCGGGAGGAAGCAGCAATGAACACAGCGCCAACGAAGGCGTCGCCGATTCTGCACCATCTCGGCACGTTGCTGCCGGATCCGGAAGCGCTTTACCAGGACGTGCACGCGCATCCCGAGTTGTCGATGCAGGAAACGCGCACCGCGGGCCTGGCCGCGGAACGGCTGCGCGCGTCCGGCTTCGAAGTCACCACGGGCGTCGGCAACACCGGCGTGGTGGGCCTGTTGCGCAATGGCGACGGCCCCACCGTGATGTTGCGCGCCGACATGGATGCGCTGCCGGTCGAGGAAGCGACCGGCGTGCCGTACGCGAGCACGGCCACGGCCACGGATCCGGAAGGCAAGAAGGTACCGGTGATGCACGCTTGCGGGCACGACATGCACGTCACCTGGCTGGCGGGCGCCACCGCGTTGATGGCGCAGGCGCGCGATGCCTGGCACGGCACCTTGATGGCGGTGTTCCAGCCTGCGGAAGAAACCGCGGCGGGCGCGCAGGCGATGATCGACGACGGCCTGTTCAAGCGTTTCCCGAAGCCGGATGTGGTGCTCGGCCAGCACGTGATGGTCGGTCCGGCCGGCGTGCTGGGCGGACGCACCGGCGCCATCACGTCGGCCGCGGATAGTCTGCAGATTCGGCTGTTCGGGCGTGGCGCGCACGGATCGATGCCGCAGGCCAGCATCGATCCGGTGGTGATGGCGGCGTCGGTGGTGCTGCGGCTGCAGACGATCGTGTCGCGCGAAGTGGCGGCGGCGGAATCCGCGGTGGTGACCGTCGGCGCGCTGCAGGCTGGCAACAAGGAAAACGTGATTCCGGACGAGGCGATCATCAAGCTCAACGTGCGCACGTTCGACGAAGGTGTGCGCAAGCGCGTGCTTGCCGCGATCGAACGCATCGTCAATGCCGAGGCCGCGGCGTCGGGCGCGCCCAAGCCGCCGGAAATCACGCCGCTGGATCGTTACCCGCTCGCGGTCAACGATGCCGGCGCGAGCAAGCGCGTCGCGGAAGCCTTCCGTGGCTATTTTTCGACGGAGCGCGTCCACGAAACCGGGCCAGCGTCGGCCAGCGAGGATTTCGGATCGTTTGGCTCGGAGTGGGGCGTGCCGTCGGTGTTCTGGTTCGTGGGCGGCACCGATCCGGATGTCTACGCCAAGGCCAAGGCCGCAAACCGCATCAGCGAGATCCCGACCAACCACAACCCGCGGTTCCTGCCGGTGATCCATCCGACGCTCGAAACCGGCGTCGAGGCGCTGGTGGTGGCTTCGCAGGCATGGCTGGCGGCTTGATGCGAGCGGATGCCCGGAGCCTTGGTGGGTGGGCGTATAGTCCCACGTTGTCTGCGCGGGACACGCAAGCATGACGCACATCCTGGTGGCGGTGCTGGACCTCGGCGGCACGTTCGTGTTCGCGATCAGCGGCGCGGTGGCCGCTGTCAAAAATCGCCTGGATATCTTCGGCGTGATGGTGCTGGCGTTCGCGGCCGGCAATGTCGGCGGCATCACGCGCGACTTGCTGATCGGCGCGATACCGCCCGCCGCCATTTCCAGTTTGAGCTACCTCGACGTGTCGATCCTCGCCGGATTGATCGTGTTCTTCCGGGATCCGCTGGTGACGCGGCACAACAATACGGTGCTGTGGTTCGACGCAGTCGGCCTGGCGTTTTTCGCGGTGGCGGGTTCGGAAAAGGCGCTGGTGCACGGGCTGAATCCGGTGATGGCGGCACTGCTCGGCATGCTCACCGGCATCGGCGGCGGCATGCTTCGCGATGTGTTGGTGATGCAGATTCCGACCGTGCTGC
Source organism: Rhodanobacteraceae bacterium (assembly GCA_025928735.1). Classification (GTDB taxonomy): domain Bacteria; phylum Pseudomonadota; class Gammaproteobacteria; order Xanthomonadales; family Rhodanobacteraceae; genus 66-474. Next base: position 4,189 of record JAICIW010000022.1, read on the forward strand.
GTTCCGATCTCTACGCGCTGGCGGCGCTGGTCGGCGCGGCGATCGTGGTCGGCGGCCACATGCTGCACATCCATGCCGTGGCCACCACCGTGGTCGGCGGGCTGGCGTGTTTCGCCTTGCGATACATGGCGATCCGTCACGGCTGGCATCTCCCCTCGGCGCGGGCGTCAGGAGAGGGAAAGTGACATTGTCCGCTTGCCACGGGCCGTCGCACGAACAGCAGCGCCGCGATCATCTGGCGAAGGCGTTGCGCGCACAGGAGTCCATTCCATGACCGATCGCATGCCGGTGCTGTTTGTCGGACACGGCAACCCCATGAATGCCGTGCAGGATTCGGTATGGTCGCGGGCGTGGTCCGCATGGGGTCGGCGTTTGCCGAGGCCGCGCGCGGTGCTGTCGGTGTCCGCACATTGGTACCTTCCGGGCACCGCTGCCACCACGATGGCGCAGCCGCGCACGATCCACGATTTCGGCGGGTTTCCGCGCGAGCTGTTCGAGGTGCAATATCCCGCGCCCGGCGATCCGGAACTCGTCCGGCGGCTGCAGGAAGTGCTTGCTCCCGTGCCGGTCCGCGCCGATCTTTCATGGGGGCTGGACCACGGCACGTGGTCCGTGTTGCGCCACATCTTTCCCGACGCCGACGTGCCGGTAGTGCAACTCGGCATCGACGAGACGCAAGCGCCTGCGTTTCACCACGACATGGGCCAGCGGCTTGCGCCGTTGCGGGACGAGGGCATCCTGCTGCTCGGCAGCGGCAACATCGTGCACAACCTGCACACCTACGCATGGGGCCGACGCCCGGTAGAACCGTTCGACTGGGCTGCGCGATTCGAGGTGTTGGTGCGCGATCGAATCCTGCGCGATGACACCGGGGAACTGGTGGACTATGCCTCGCTCGGCCGGGATGCCGAACTGTCGGTGCCGACGCCGGAACACTATCTGCCTCTGCTTTACGTGCTGGGTGCGCGCGGAAAAGAGGATGCGGTGAGCTTTCCGGCCGAAGGCATGGACGGCGGTTCGATCTCGATGCTATCGGTGCAATGGGGCTGAGAACGGCGATCAGCCGGCGCCCTGCGATTCACCGGATTTCTTGTTGCGCAGTCGTTCGACCAGCGCCTGCAGGGTCGCCTGTGCTTCGGCCGCGAACCAGCCGTCGAGAAACGCTTCGACGGGCAGCGATGCGGGATCTTCGAACAGACGCGCGAGGCCGGCGCGCGCCATCGCGCGGGTGCCGAGCATCGCCTGACGCGGCAATTGCAGCAGCGGTTCCAGCCACGCCAGCGTACGCGTGATGACGTGATCGACGTCGGTCAATTCGTCGACCATCCCGGCCGCGAGTGCCTCGTCGCCATCCAGCATCGCGCCGACGACCAGCAGGCGCTCGGCGCGGTAGGGCCCGACAAGCCGGCGCAACGCGGCCTGGATGCAGTCGGGTACCGTCAATCCGACCTGCACTTCGTTGAGGCCGATCCGGTATTCGCCGCGCGCCATCACCCGGTAATCGCAGAACAGCGCGAGCACCGCGCCACCTGCCGGGCTGTGGCCGGTGACGGCGGCAGCAATGGGAATCGGCGAACGCGCCAGCGCCGCGCACACCGCGAAGAAATCCTTCCAGAACGCGCGCATCGCGTCTCGGTCGAGTTGCAGCAGGGCGGGAATGTCGAGCCCGGCCGAGAACAACCCGGGCGAGCCCGAAAGCATCAGCGCCGCGGCGCCTTCGTGTGACGCCTGCGCGATGGCACCTCGTAGTGCCGCGACGAGCTCCGGATTCAGCGCATTGACCGGCGGCCGCGCGAGTTTGAGTTCACGAATGCCGTGATCGTGTTCGATGATGTCGAGCATGAAGCCTCCATTCTTTGCTCGTCATTCCGGCGCAAGCCGGGATCCATTTTGATCTTAAGTGAGCGAGAAAATGGATTCCGGCTTGCGCCGGGATGACGCCGGATGAGATTTACGCTTGTCCCGAGTCCCGAGTCCCGAGTCCCGAGTCCCGAGTCCCGAGTCCCGGGTCCCGAGTCCTCACAAATCCTGCGCCGTCCAAGTGTATTTCACGGTGTAGGTGAGCGTGACATCGCCATGGGCCGGCACTGGCACGTCGAATTCCAGCAACTGCGGCGTCTGCTTGGCGGGTTTGACGCTTGAGGAAGTCACGCTCCATTCGCGCCAGCGATTTGGATGTTCGCGCACCGTGACAGTACGCGCCGTGTCGCCGCCGTTCGTCAGCGCAATTTTGTACGACTCGGTCATGATGTGCGCGTTCGCGTCAACATGGAATGCGGTGCGCTCGCGACTGGCGCGCAGGTCGAAACTTTCGCCGAGCTGTACCGAAACGCGCTGGCCTTTCGGCGTGTCGGCGACGCCAGCTTGCCCGAGCAATGCGGGCGCGCCATCACGATCGATGGTCCATGCGCGCAACGTGCCGGCGGGCAATGCGTCGGGCGCGGTGAACGCGAGCGTGCTGGCGATCGCGCGATCCTTGTAATCCTGCGCGCCGTAATCGTTGGTGTTCGGCTTGGGAGGGAAATAGGCGCCACCATCCTCGATCACGTATTCGCGCTGGCAATCCAGCGTCTGCGTCGAATACAGGGGCGTCAACGTCACCGTGGCCTTGGGAAGGTCCACCGCTCTCGGCAGCGTGTAGCTGCGGTAATCGCCGAGCGACGCCTGTTCGGGCATGGCAGCGGCCGCCATGGGCGCAGGACCCTTGGCCATGCTGTACATGCGGACGCCCGCGTTGCCCAGGTTGGGTTGGCCCGCGACCAGCTTGATCTTCGCGTTGTCGTAATCGCGACCGCTTCGGTTGGCGATGCTGGCTTCGGGCTTGAACTGCATCCGGCACGTGCTGCCGGCTGCCAGCGTCGCGCTGTAGGCGGCGCGCCAGCCAAGGCCGCCAGTCATGTAGGTGAGGTGGGCATCGCGCTTGCCGGGCGATTGTGCGTCGACGTTCATCCGCAAATTGCCGCTGTCGATGATCGATCCGGAGGGGAGCGTCATCAAGACGTACGTACGCACGAAGTGCACCTTGCCGTCATCGGTGCGCAGCATCGCGCCGGTGTCCTGTGCCCAGCCGAGCAACGTTCCATGCAGACGGGTTCCGTCCGCAGTGACGATGTCCACCGGCTGCCCGATCGCGTCCGCAAGCGGATGGGCGATACGAAGCTGTTGCCCCAGCACCTTCACCCCGGAAGCCGGATCGAACCCGACGGCCATGGTCTCGGGGTCGACGCTCGCGGGGAGCCCATCGATCAGGAGTTCATGGTTGCCGGCGACGAGGTCCACTTGCCGGTATTCGCGTACCAGGGCATGTCCGGCGTTGACTGTGTCGCGCGCATTGCCCGAGAACAACCCGTCGTTGTCGGCGTGATAGATCGTCAGGCTGGCGTGATCGGCGGCGAAGGCGGCCGGCGTCGTCAGCAGCGCAGCCAGTGCGGCGCAAAGCAGTCGGCGTGACATAACGGGTCTCCCTGATGGCAATGTGCCCCGATGATAAAGGCATCGGCTGAATCCAGCCGCCGCGCTGGAACTTCAGGACGCGCTTTGCACGCTGGCGATGAGCGCCGCGATTTCATCGCTGTCCCGCGCGCGCAGCAGGCGCGGTGCGAGCGCGCGCAACGTCTTGCGGTCACAGTGCGCCAGCGCGTCGCGCGCGCCGAGGATGCGATCGGGAAGCATGCTGAATTCTTCGAGGCCGAGCGCCACAAGCACCGGCGCGAACGCGGGGTCGCCCGCGATTTCGCCGCACAGGCACACGCGCTTGCCCGCGCCGCGCGCGCGCGCGATCACGTGGGCGAGCAGACGCAATACCGCGGGGTGTGCGGGCTCGTATAACTTGCCGAGCTGGTCGTTGTTGCGGTCGGCAGCCAACACGTATTGCGTGAGATCGTTGCTGCCGATCGCGAGAAAGTCGGTGACTTCCAGCAGCGCGCGGACGTTGAGTGCGGCAGCTGGCACTTCCACCATCGCGCCGAGTTCGAACTGGTCCGGGATTTCGTGGCCGGCGGTGCGCAAGTCGCGTGCGCATTCCTCCAGCAAACGCCGCACCTCGACGATGTCCGATGCGTTGGTGATCATCGGTACCAGGATGCGCACCGGGCCGTAGCAACTCGCGCGCAGGATTGCGCGCAGCTGCGTGACGAACACGTCCGGGTGGCGCAGCGACAGCCGCACGCCGCGCACGCCCAGCGCGGGGTTGGGTTCCGACGCCATCACCAGACCCGCGGCATCTGCCTTGTCGGCACCGAGGTCGAGCGTGCGGATGGTGACCGGCAGGCCGCCGGCGCCGAGCACCAGGTCGCGATACGCGGTGAACTGTTCGTCTTCGTTCGGCAGGCCGCTTTGCGCGAGGAACAGAAATTCGGTGCGATACAAGCCGATCCCGGCGACACCCAGGGTGCGCGCGCGTTCGATGTCTTCCGGACGTTCGGCGTTCGCGAAGATGTGCAGCTTGTGGCCGTCGCGGGTGTGCGTTTCCGAACCGGCGAGTTGCGCGAGGCGCTGGCCGTCGCGCAGCGCCTCGCGCTGCCAGTTGCGGAATTGCGCGAGGTCCTGCGCGGTCGGGTGCACCACCACTTCGCCGCGCACGCCGTCGACCAACGCGAGGTCGCCGTCGCGCAAATCTTCCAGCACGCCGTCGGCGTTCACCAGCATCGGCAGATGCAGGCTGCGGGCGAGGATCGCGCTGTGCGAATACGGACTGCCCGAACCGGCAACCACCGCGAGGATGCCGTGGCTGGCCATGTGTGCAAGCTCGCCCGGCGCAACGCTTTCCGTGACCAGAATTTCGCCGACGCGCGTCGCGAGTTTCTTTTCCTCACTGCTGGCCTGGCGCGCCAGCGCGCTCTGCACGCGCGCGATCACGTGATCGACGTCCTCACCGCGGCTGCGAAGATAAGGGTCGTCCATCGCGTCGAACACCGCGACCAGCCGGTCGCGCTGCGCCTTCAGGGCCGCCGTCGCGCGATAGTGACCCTTGCGGATCATCGCGCGCAGGCCTTCGATCAGTTCCGGATCGTCCAGCAGCAGCGCGTGGGCATCGATGAATTCGCCGACCTCGCGTGCCAGTGCGCCGTGCAGCTTGCGACGCAGCGTGGACATGTCTTCGCGTGCGATCGCAAAGGCGCGCTCGAGACGTGCGACTTCGGCTTCGATCTCGGCATCCGGCAACGGCGTGTTGTCGATGCTGAAACGCGCCGGCCGTTCCAGACGCACACGGCCCAGCGCCATGCCGGATGACGCGGAATTACCGGTAAAGACGCGCCTCATGCGCCCTCGTCGAACTTGCGCTCGAACAATGCAGCCACGGCATCGAGCGCCTGGGCTTCGTCGGGACCTTCGGCACGCAGTGTCAGCGGCGTGCCGATGCCGGCGGCCAGCATCATCACGCCCATGATGCTTTTTGCGTTGACTTCGCGTCCTTCACCGACCAGCCAGATCGTGGATTTGAAACCCTGGACCAGTTGCACGAGCTTCGCCGATGCGCGTGCGTGCAGGCCGAGTTTGTTGCTGACCACGATTTCCCTTTCGAGCATCGGCACGTTCCGCGGCGTTGGCATCCCGCTACGTTACCAAAAAGCCGGGAATGGAGAATAGGAAATCGGGAACGGTTCGAGACCCCGGGGCCAATCGCTTTTCCGACTCCCCATTTCCCTTTTCCGATTCCCGGATTTCACACCTTGTCGATGCAGATGCCGCCCCGTCCCCCACAGGCGGCGACCTCGGCCAGCTCGTCCAGCGGCTTGTCGGGGTAGTTGAGCACTCGCAGCAGCATCGGCAGGTTCAGGCCGGATACGCAGCGCGCGTGGACACCGAGGCTCGCCAGCTTGTTGGCGATGTTGCAGGGCGTGGAACCGTACAGGTCCGACAGCACCAGCACGCCGCCGCCGCGGTCCAGCGCGCGCGCGGCACGGGCGGCGGCCGGCAGCATCGTGCCGGGGTCGTCGTTGCCGCCCACCTCCAGCGCGTCGAGCTGGCAGGGCAGACGCGGCATCACGTGCTGGGCGGCGGCGATCAGCGCGCGGCCGATCTCCTCGTGGGTCAGCAGCAGGATACCCGCGGCGGGGGCGGGGTCTTGGCGAAGGACGGAAGCCGTGGTCATGGGCGGAAAAGGAGGGTCACCGGTGCGGGCGCTGCAAGATTCGGTCCAACCGGTGGCAGGTGGTCACTCAAGCTCGCGATGGAAGGTGAGTACCTGGTCGCGGCTGGCCCGGTAGTGCTCGGCCAGTCGCTCGGCCAGGTACACCGAGCGGTGCCGGCCACCGGTACAGCCGATGGCGACGGTCAGGTAGCCCTTGTCTTCACTCTCGAAGCGTGGCAGCCACGCATCCAGGAAACCTCGTATGTCAGCCAGATATTGTACTACCGATTGCTGGCCGTCCAGGTACTCGCGGACGGGCGCGTCCTGCCCCGAAAATGGGCGCAAACGCGGGTCCCAATGCGGGTTCGGCAGGCAGCGCGCGTCGAATACGAAATCCGAATCGGGCGGAATGCCGCGTTTGTAGGCAAACGACTCGAACAACAGCGTGAGGCCGGGCGACACCGCGCTGTATTCGGTGGTGATCAGCCGGCGCAACTGGTGGACATTGGTGTCGCTGGTGTCGATGGAACGATTGGCGATGGCCTGCAGCGGTCGCAGGCGGCGGCGTTCCTCGGCCAGCGCGTCGATCAGCGAAAGGCCGTCGTCCGACAGCGGATGCCGGCGGCGGGTGAACGCATAACGCTTCAGCAGCACCTCGTCGCTGGAATCGAGAAACACCAGTTCGGCGTCGGCGCCCGCGGTGGCCAGCTTGGACAGGGCCTCGGGCATGCGGTCGAGATCGCCCTGGTTGCGCACGTCCACGCCCACCGCGATCCCCGAAAGTGTGCCGCGGCCGCCATCGCTCAGGGCCCGGTACAGCGAAGGCAGCAGCCCGGTCGGCAGGTTGTCCACGCAGTAGAAGCCGAGATCCTCGAACGCGCGCAGCGCGACGGTCTTGCCGGCGCCGGAAAGACCGGTGAGCACCACCATGCGGACGGGCGTGTCATGCGTGTTTTCGGGTGTGTTGGGCATCGGCATCAACCGGATTGGCGTTGCAGGCGGGCGGCCTGGCGGTCCATGAAAATGCGGGCCTGATCGATGCCCTGCGATTTCAGCATGTGGCTGCGCACGGCGGCTTCGACCAGCACCGCGAGGTTGCGGCCCGGCGCGACCGGAATGGTGATCTGCGGAACCTTCACGTCCAGCACTTCGTGCACGCCGACGTCGCCGGTCAGTCGCACCATCGCGTCTTCGGGCTCGTTGCCGGCGGGGCGCAGATGAACGATCAGGCGCAGGTATTTTGAGCGCTTGACCGCGGTGTGCCCGAACATCTCGCGCACGTTCAGGACGCCAAGCCCGCGTACCTCGAGCAGATCGCGCAGGATGTCGGGGCAGGCGCCGTCGATCACGTCGGGCGCGATCAGGGTGAATTCGGGCGCATCGTCCGCGACGAGGCGGTGTCCGCGCGTGATCAGTTCCAGCGCCAGTTCGCTCTTGCCGCTGCCGGGCGTGCCGGTGATCAGGACGCCGATGGAATGCACTTCCATGAACACGCCGTGCAGCGTGATCTGCGGCGCCAGCGCGCGTGCGAGTTTGTATTGCAGGAAGGTCAGCACGTCGTGACCGCGGCGGGCGCTGACCCACAGCGGCGTGCCGGTTTCCTCGGAGGCGTCGCGAAGATCCGCCGGCACTGCCTGGTCCTTGGTGACGACCAGCGCGACCGGCTGCTGCGCGAAGATCTTCTGCACGGTTTCCCAGCGCTGGCGCGAATCGAGGCCGTCGAGGTAGTTCAATTCCTCGCTGCCGACGATCTGCAGCTTGTTGGGATAGATGATGTTGAGGTAGCCGATTTCCGACGGCCGGCGCTGGCCGGCGCCGCCAGACTGCAGCGCGCGTTCGGCGCCAGCGCGACCGGCGACCCAGCGCAGGGCCATGCGTTCCTTGACGTCTTCGAACAGGTCGCGTGCGCTGAGTCGGTTCAATGCATTCCCCGCCCGTCACGGCGACGGGTGGGATCATTGTGCCAGCAAGCGAACGTTCGCGCAGTCCGCCCTGCATTGGGACGACGAGCAAAGAGCAGGGAATCAGTTCCCGGTTCGGAGCTGCTGTTGTGAAAAGTCAGGGCAGGAAGCCCGTTCTGGTGCGTGCCGGCGAGCGAATTTGGTAGCGATCGCAGCTTCCATCGAAGCCACGATCATGGACGATCGCACAAAAGCGATTGGGCTTGATCCAAAGATCAAGCCAAGTCGCGAATATCATCGCGCGCATGCGTGCGCCGCTTGTCCTTGTGCCGACGCACCTGCGCATCGAGCTTGTCGAACAGCGCATCGATGGCGGCGTACATGTCGGCATCCACGGCGTTGGCGTGCAGCACCGCGCCGGCGGCGGACAACGTGCCCTCGGCACGATTGGCTTGCGGGTTCTTTTCCACTTCCAGCACCACGTTCAAGGAAGTCAGGTGATCGAAACGTCGCGCCAGACGCTCGCGTCGGGAATCGACGTAATCGCGCAGGGCCGGGGTGATTTCGATCTGGTGACCGCTGACCTGAATTTGCATGATTGGCTCCTCAAGCATCAGGGGTGATGGAAGCCCGGTTTTCGCCGGGTTTGGCGCCGGCAGCGGCGCCGGTTGTGAAGATTTTCGCCTGTACTCTTTGTGATCGTGGGTGGTCGGGAAAGTTGCATGCTTTCGTGAAAAGTCCGGCATGGATGCCGGGTTTTGCTTTGCGGTCAGGGATGACCGCTGAAATACAGCGCTGCTTCAGGCGCTGCATCAAGCGTGCCTGAAGCGTCGTGAACTTTCTGTTGCAACGGTTACTGCGCGCGCAGGCGTTCGCCTGAACTCGGGATGCGCAGTTGCTCGCGGTATTTCGCGACGGTGCGGCGTGCGACCCGGATCCCGCGGTGGTTCAGCTCCGCGGTGAGGGTCTGGTCCGACAGCGGCTTGCGCGAATCTTCCTCGTCCACGAGCTTCCGGATCATTGCCTGGATCGCGGTGGCCGAGGCGCTGCCGCCGTCTTCGGTGGCGACGCTGGACGAAAAGAAATGCTTGAACTCGAAGGTACCGCGCGGCGTGTGCAGATACTTGCGCGTGGTGACGCGCGAAATCGTCGACTCGTGCATGCCGAGTTCCTCGGCCAGCTCGCGCATCACCAGCGGTCTCATCGCTTCCGGGCCGAAGTCCAGGAACGCGCTTTGCGTGCGCACGATCGCGCTCGCGACCTTGAACAAGGTGTCGGCGCGAGCTTCGAGGCTTTTCATCAGCCAACGCGCTTCCTGCAATTGGCCACGCAGCCACGTGGCGTCGCTGCGTTGGGCGCGCGCGATCAGGCTGCAGTAGTGCTGGTTGATGGCGAGACGCGGCTGGCAATCGGGCGACAACGAAACCCGCCAGCGTCCGGCGGCCTTGATTGCGTAGGCATCGGGCGCGACGTATTCCGCCGGCGTCGGATCGAACGCCGAGCCGGGCCGCGGGTCGAGAGCGCGGATCAAGATGGCCGCTGCGATGACGGCATCTTCGGCCACGTTGAGTTTCTTCGCCAGCTTGCCGAAGTCGCGCTTGGCGAGCAGATCGAGTTCGCTGGACGCGATGCGTCGCGCCAGTTCGCGCCCTTCGACGCGCGAATCGAGTTGCTCCAGTTGCGCGGCAAGGCAATCGCCGAGATCGAGGCTGGCGACCCCGGTCGGATCGAAACGCTGCACGCGCAACCGCACGGCTTCCGTTTCGTCCTTGCTGGCGGCAGGCTCCAGCGTGTGCAGCGCGGCAAGCACCGGTTCGAGGCCTTCGCGCAGGTAGCCATCGTCATCCAGCGCGTCGATGATCGCCATCGCGATCGCGTGGTCGCGCGCGGAGAATCCGCTCAGGTTCGCCTGCCATTGCAGATGCTCGCGCAGGCCTTCGGGCGCGGCGTCCTGCGGTTCGGCCGCGTCGTCGTCGAACCCGCGGCTGGATTGCGCCCAGTCCGTGACCTGCGGCGCCTGCTCGTCCCAGTATTCGGCGTCGTCGCCGAGTTCGGGGGTGGCTTCGTCGCTGGAATTGTCACTGCCGCTTTCCGATGAGTCCGGCGCCGGGGCTTCGTCGCCCTCCATGCCGTCGATGTCGATCAGGGGGTTGGCTTCCGCCAGTTCGCGCAACTCGGCCTGCAATTCGATCTGCGACAACTGCAAAAGACGAATTGCCTGCTGCAACTGCGGCGTCAGGGAGAGTTGTTGCGATTGGCGAAGCTGGATGCCTGGTTTCATGGTGACTTCGCAGGGCAGTGGCCTGCATCCTAGCTCACGGCAGCCGGCGTGGATAGTACGTGGGCACGATTTTTGCTAATGCA
>JAICIW010000098.1 GCA_025928735.1 Rhodanobacteraceae bacterium
CGGGCAGCCCGTGGCGGCGCATCACGGTCTGGATGGCTTCGGCCAGCACTTCCCAGCTGGCGTCGAGATCGGCCGCGATCCGCTCGGCATTCACTTCCAGTTTGCCGAGGCCTTTCTCCAGCGACGCGAAACCGATCAGCGCGTGACCGAAGGCCTCGCCCAGCGCGCGCAGGGTGGTCGAGTCTGTAAGGTCGCGCTGCCAGCGGCTGATCGGCAGCTTCTCGCTGAAATGCCCGAACAGCGCGTTGGCGACGCCGAAGTTGCCCTCGGCGTTCTCGAAATCGATCGGATTGACCTTGTGCGGCATGGTCGAGGAACCGACTTCACCGGCTTTCAGCTTCTGCCGGAAATAGCCGAGCGAAATGTAGCCCCATACATCGCGTGCGAGATCGACGAGGATCGTGCCGATGCGGCGTTGCGCGTCACAGATTTCCGCAATGCCATCATGCGGTTCGATTTGCGTGGTGTATTCCTGCCATTGCAGACCCAGCGACTCGACGAATCGCTGCGAGAAACCGCGCCAGTCGATGTCGGGATACGCGATCGTGTGAGCATTGAAGTTGCCGACGGCGCCATTGATCTTGCCGGGAATCTCGATGGCGGCGAGCTGCACGCGCTGGCGTTGCAGGCGCGCGAGCACGTTGGCCATTTCCTTGCCGAGCGTGGTGGGCGACGCGGTCTGGCCGTGGGTGCGCGAAAGCATCGGCAGGTCGGCGTTGGCGTGTGCGAGGTCGCGCAGCTTCGCAATTGTCTTGTCGGCTTCGGCCAGCAGCACGTGCTCGCGCGCGTCGCGCAACATCAAGGCATACGAAAGATTGTTGATGTCTTCCGACGTGCAGGCGAAATGCACGAATTCTTTCGCCTGTTTCAGCGCCGCATCGTCGCCGATGCGTTCCTTGATGAAATACTCGACCGCCTTGACGTCGTGATTCGTCGTCGCCTCGATCTGCTTGATACGCGCAGCATCGGGGACCGAAAAATCCTCGGCAATCTTCTGCAGGCTTGCACGCGCCGCGGCCGGAAACGGTGGAAGTTCCGCGATGCCCGTTTCATCGGAAAGCGCGATCAGCCACGCGATCTCCACCGCGACACGCCGGTGCATCAGGCCGTATTCGCTGAAGATCGGACGCAAGGCGTCGACTTTGGACGCGTAGCGGCCGTCCAGCGGCGACAAGGCGGTGAGGGGGTCGAGTTGCATGCGGGCGTTCCGTGGTGTCGCGAAAGCGGCATTGTAATGCCGACCGCTCGTTATAATGAGCGGCTTTCCTGCCGGGATTTTCATCAATGCCGAACTTCCGCACCGAACACGACAGCATGGGCGAACTGAAGGTGCCCGCGGACGCACTTTGGGGCGCACAGACCCAGCGCGCGGTGGACAATTTTCCGATCTCGGGACTGACGCTGCCGCGCGATTTCATCCGCGCGCTCGGATTGATCAAGGCGGCCGCCGCTGATGCCAATCTGAAGCTCGGCCATCTGAAGTCGACGCAGGCCGCGGCGATCCGCAAGGCCGCACAACGCGTGGCGGCGGGCGAGTTCGATGCGCAGTTCCCGATCGACATTTTCCAGACCGGTTCGGGTACCTCCAGCAACATGAATGCCAACGAGGTGATTGCGCACGTCGCCACGCGTGACTCGAAGGCGAAGATCCATCCCAACGATCACGTCAATTACGGGCAGAGTTCCAACGACGTGATCCCGACCGCGATCCACGTCAGTGCATCGCTGGCCGCGCGTGAGCAATTGCTGCCGGCGTTGAAGCACCTGCAGAAGACCATCGACAAGCGCGCGCACGAATTGAAGAATGTCGCCAAGACCGGTCGCACGCATTTGATGGATGCGATGCCGGTGACCTTCGGGCAGGAGCTCTCCGGCTGGTCGGCGCAGGTCGCATCCGGCATCGCGCGGGTCGAGGATGCGTTGAAGCGCATGCAGCGGTTGCCGCAGGGCGGCACCGCGGTCGGCACCGGCATCAACGCCGATCCGAAGTTCGCCAGGGCCTTCTGCATCGAACTGTCGAAGGCGAGCGGTGTGAAGTTCGCGTCGATGGACAATTTCTTCGAAGGCATGGCGTCGCAGGATGCCGCCGTCGAGTTGTCCGGGCAGTTGAAGACGCTGGCGTGTTCGCTGATGAAGATTTCGAACGATCTGCGCTGGATGAATTCGGGGCCGCTCGCGGGCCTTGGCGAAATCGAACTCGTCGCATTGCAGCCGGGTTCGTCGATCATGCCGGGCAAGGTCAATCCGGTGATTCCGGAAGCCATGACCATGGTCTGCGCGCAGGTGATCGGCAACGACGCGACGATCACGATCGGCGGCCAGGCCGGCAATTTCCAGTTGAACGTGATGCTGCCGGTGATCGCGTACAACCTGCTGCAGTCGATCGTGATCCTCGCCAACGCGTCGCGCCTTTTGGCCGACAAGGCGATCGCCGGATTCAAGGTCAACAAGCCGCGCGTCGACGAGGCGCTGGCGCTGAACCCGATCCTGGTCACCGCCCTGAACCCGGTGATCGGTTATGAAAAGGGTGCCGCCACCGCCAAGCAGGCCTACAAGCAGAAGCGCCCGATCATGGACGTGGCGCTGGAAACCACCGGCTTGTCGAAAGCCGAGTTGAAGAAGCTGCTCGATCCGGTGGCATTGACCAAGGGCGGCATCCACGGGAAATAGTCGGGATCAATGCTTGCTGGCGACCGCCCGCACTGTCGTCATTCCGGGGCATCGCTGGCTTCATCGGCGATGAACCCGGAATCGGTGTGTTTCCCCCAAAAGGCGAACGGATTCCGGGTTCCGCCCGCAAACAGCGCGGGCGGCCCTGGCATGACGATAGCCCTGTAGGGCGGGTGACAACCCGCCAGCGTCGCAATCGGCGGGATACGCTGCGCTCCTGCCGCCCTACGCATGGCCGCCGCTGGCCTGGGGATTCACGGGGACTGCGAAGCCGTGGTGCTGGAAGCGTTGTATGCGGCACTGCACTCGATGGTGTCCACTTTCGGCCAGTTCCACGCGCACCAGCACACGGCGAGCGTCAGCAGGATTTCCACGACGCCGAGCGCCTGATAGAAACGCCACGCGCCGGGCAGCGTGAGCGCCATCACTACGCTGTACACAAGGCCCAGTACCAGATTGGTAGCGCGATTCCAGCCGGGTTTCAATACGATGCACGCGATCGGCATCAGGCTGGGAATGGCCATCAGCGCCGTGGTGCCGAGCAGCACGTTCTGGGTGGTCGGGCCCAATGGCCCCATCCGGCCGTCGAGCATCGACTGCAACGCGCCCGGTACATACAGGCCGAAGTAGTCGCCATAGATGTAGCAGAAAACTACCGACGCCCACAGCATCGCGAGCTTCAACTGAATGGGTGGCGTGAAGCTCTGCAGGGGGCGTGCTTTGGGCATGTCAGATACTCGCGGCAGGCAGAGTGGCGGGTGGGCGACGCAAGCTGCGACGCGCGCCGAACACGAGCAACCACAACATGAAGAGGATTTCGACGAATTGCAGCGGAGCGGAGATACCGGTAACGACATTGTCGAATTGCGGCAGCACCGACCAGGTGATGCTTTGCGCAAGATAGGCGACGCCATTGAGTGCGAGACCCCAGCCGAAAATCTTCGGCAGGAACGGGGAACGGAATATCAACAGCGCCAGCGGCACCAGCCACAGACCCCAAAGCACCATCGCGGCGCCGATTTCCTGTCCGTGCAGTTTCAGGAACAACAACGCCAGGGCGTCGCGCTGCGGCTTGTCGAACACGGAAAGAAAGTCCGGGCCGCGCGCAATCAGCAACACCGCGGCGTCATTCAACACGTTGAAAAAATAGATGGCGGCTTGCAACACGCCGCCCAGGATCACCGTCAACGTGGCCAGTGTGCGATCGACTTGCGCGAACAGACGATAAAACGCGAGCGTCAGAAACAGCATCAGCACGCCCGTGAGCAGGTCCGAGAAGATGCCGAGACGAAACAATCCTTCGTGCGTCAGGATGTTCGACATGGTCGCGCCGGTGTCGTCGGTGACGAACAATCGCATCGGGATGTAAACGAGCCGGACCGGCGCGGCAATGATCACCAGCAGGTACAACAGGCCGGCAATGCGGGCGTTCCGGTCGGATGCCGTCATCGCCGAGCATCCGGCGTGCTGGCCACGTCGAAGCTGTCGGCGACGTCCTTGCGGCAATCGTCGACATCGTTCGGCGTCAGCGTGGCATAGGGTTTGAACGCGGGCAGGTTGGCTGCCAGTTGCTGCTGGGCCGCCATCAGTTGCGGCAGGCGCGTGCACAATTGTTCGGAGGCTTGGCGAACACTGGCCAGCCGCTTGTTCATGCTGGTTTCGATGGAGTCGTCCGACGCGCCGAACAGCGCCGCGAACACCATCGGCACCACGGCGCGCCTGCCAACCTCCACGCCTTCGTGGCCGATGGCAATACCCCGTTGCGCGATCCCGATGGACTGCGCGCGGTAGGCCAGCAGCTCATTGCGCTGTTGCGGCGTGATCGCCATGCGCGTTCCGTCGATCAGGAAATCGCCGCCGGGCGTGATGGCCGCGTCGGGCACGTTCTCGCCCTTCGAAGTGAGCGTGGTGTCTTCCGTCGCGAGTTCTCGCGAGGTGGCGTCCAGTTCGTTGGCGGCCGTGCGGAAGCTGGCACAGCCAGCAAGCAGGGTCAGGCCACATGCCAGGGTGGCGAGGCACGCGAGTCGAAAGCGGCTCATGTTGAACTCCCCGTGTTGAATTCGGCGAAGGGTCGCGCGGCTTGGGCTCTGACACTCAATCCGATCGATGGTTATCGTCATCGTTCAACGCATTCGTTCGGCAGTCGTCGATGTCCTGCCGGGTCATGGTCGCGTAAGGTTTGAACGCGGGCACGTCGGCCGCCAGTTTTTGCTGGCTCGTCATCATCGCGGGCAGGCGATTGCAAATCTTCACCGCGGCCTCGCGGATGCCGGATGCCTGCGCTTCCACGTGCTGCCGGATCTGCTGGTCGGATTCGCCGGCCAGCACGCCAGCGATGGCCGCGCCTGCCGCACTCATGCCGAGCGAAGCGCCCTGTTTGCCGATTTCAACGCCTTGTTGGGCCACACCGACGATCTGCTGGCGATAGGCCAGCATTTCGGTCCGCTGCGCGGGTGTCAGCGGCACGGCCTTGCCGGCAATCAGAAAATCGCCCTGCGGCGTGATCTCGGCCTTCGGCTCGCTGTCGTCACCGTTGGAGATACGGATGTTTCTGGTGGCGATCTCCGCGCCGACCTTGTCCATTGCACGGTCGATGGCGCTGGTGATCGGTGTGTCCGGCGATGGGGACGTGCCGGGTGCCGCCGAGGATGTCGGTGCTTGTCCCGCGCTGCAGGCGCTCAGCAGGGCGAGACTCGATGCGACGGAGAAGACGGAAAGTTTGCGCAAGATCATGGCTGGCTCGATGCGGAGGAGTCGGAATCGTTGGTCTTGCCGGTTTGTCGTGACGCTTCGTGGCGCATCGAGGCGTCGGAGCCGGTGTCTGCCTGCATTGAGTAACTGCGTGACGTCGATGTGACTTTGCGGCCGGCCGCGTACGTCGTGGTGCGGGTTATCTTGCACTGCACTTGGTCGCTGGATGCATAGGGCTTGAACGCGGGAATCTGATCCGCGAGCGTCTTCTGGGTGGCGCCCAGTGCGTTGACGTCGTCGCACAGCGCATCGGCTGCGGCTTCGATGCTCTGCGATTGGGTGTCCAGTTGTTTGTCGGCCGTGGACGAGTCGCCATGGAAGATCGCACGGACCGTTGCGCCGATGCTGTGCGTGGCCATTTGCACGCCTTGTTTTCCCACCGCCTTGCCGGAGTCCATGACGTCGCGTGCCTGCAGGTAGTAATGTTTGAGCAGTTGCCGTTGTGTGGGCGTGACCGTGACGGCGTTGCCATCGATGCTGAGGCCGCCATCGCGACCAATGTGGGCATCGGGATGCGCCAATGCGTGCACCACGATGCCGTTCGAATCGAAGGTGATGCTGTTGCCGAGCGTGTTGATGCCGGGCGAGCAGTCGGCCAGTGCCGCGGTGATCAGAATGGCGCCTGCGAGGGTCAGTGTTGTCTTCATGACTTTCTCCCGAGCGAGGGGTGATCAGGCTTCGTCGCGCCAGCGGCGGAACCAGATCGCGGCGGCGATCAGGGCGATGCCGACCGCGGCCCCGATCCACATTTCGGGCATGGCGAACGCGCGCCCCATGGACCCGAAGCTGATCGCGCCCAGTTGGTCGCCGTCGATGAAGTTCACGCCGTGCGAAACCGCGTCGGGCGCGATCCAGCTTGCCGGAACCACGCTGAGCAAGGCGCGCCCGACCAGGTCGCCCCAGAAAAACCGGGTGTCGATGTTTGGCAGGCCCAGCAGGCCGACCCAGAAGTTCAGCACGCCGGCCACGATCGGGATCACCACCGCCCACAGGAACGGCTTGCTGCGCACCGCCGCCGACCACATCAGCAGCCAGCCGACCGTAGGCAGCGCCCACACCGCATCCACCGGGATCATGGCCAACAGATGCACCCACAACGCGAACGGCTCGGTGTGCGCCCACAGCAGCCCGAATGGATTCACGCCGTGCGCCAGGAACCAGCCACTGACGATGATCTGGGCGCCGATGTAGCCGGCCAGCGTCACCAGCATCGCGATCACCGGCGCGATGAAGATCGCGGCGATCACCTTGGAGAGCACCGTCGAGGTGTCGGAAACCGGCAACGATTTCCAGAACAGGATGCTGCGATCGCGGCGGTCGTCGTACAGTGCGCCCAGCAGGTAGAAGAACACCACGAAGAACTGCACCACCCCGGTGATGAAGGCGAACAGCAGCATCGTGGCGTCGAGCGCCTTGACCAGTTGGCCGATGTCGTGGGCGGAGGCACTGCGCAGCATTTCGCTGAGATTGGCGGCGCCCATGTGCACGGACATGTTGACGCCCATGCGGGCCCGGAACACTTCCCCGGCGATGATGCCGAGGATGGTAATGCCCAGGATCACCCCGGCCGCAGTGACCTGCGCCCACAGGAATCCTCGCCGCGATTCCCAGTACTCGCGTTTCAGCAACCAGGCAAACGGCGATTTCAAAATCGCGTTCATGCGTAGGTTCCTTTCATGATGGCGACGAACAGGTCGGACACCGATGGCCGCTTGACCTCGCCCAGTTGTGCCAGTCGTTCGGGATCGGCACTGTCGTACACGAAGATGCTCTTGCCGAACACCGCGGCGCGCTCGTCGATGGGTTTCAGCGCGCGGGCGGCCTCGATCTTGTCGGCGTTCACCAGCACTTCGGCGAAGCGTGCGCCCATTTCTTCCATGGTGGCGGCCAACGCGACCTTGCCGTCGCGGATGAACAACAGGTCGGTGAGGATGTGTTCCACTTCTTCCACCTGGTGGGTGGTGATGAGGATGGTCTTGTTCTCGTCGAAGTAGTCCTCCAGAAGGCTCTGGTAGAACTGCTTGCGGTAGAGGATATCCAGCCCC
>JAICIW010000236.1 GCA_025928735.1 Rhodanobacteraceae bacterium
CACGCTGGATCGCGTGGCTGGTCCCGATCCGGCTTACGACCCGTTGCATCCGAACTCGGCAACCTCGTCGGCGCCCTACCGCGTCTACAACATCGGCAACAGCCATCCGGTCCAGCTTTCGCACTACATCGAGGTGCTGGAAGCTTGCCTCGGCCGCAAGGCCGAGAAGAACCTGCTGCCGCTGCAGCCGGGCGATGTGCCCGACACCAGCGCGGAAGTCAGCGAACTGATGACCGACACCGGCTACCGGCCGGACACCTCTGTGGAAGAGGGCGTGAAGCGCTTCGTGGAGTGGTACCGCGGCTATTACGGCGTCTGAGCGGGCGCGCGACGCGCCTGCCGCCGCGCGAGGAACTTGTATTCCACGCTCCCGGCCAGTTCGTGGAAGGCGATCGCCGACCTGCGGATCGCCCCGCCTTGGGGCACGAGCGCACCCAGCCATAAATCAAACCCGTCTTTCTCGGCGCCACTCGGCCATGCGCACGGCTTGAACCCCCACGCCCGGAACGCATCCAGCGCGCGCGGCAAATGCATGGGCGAACTCACCAGCCAGATGCGCTTCGATACCGGCGGCGACAACGCTGCGACGTTGCGCGCGTTTTGCCAGGTATTGCGCGACTGGTCCTCGATTTCGACGGCCGTTGCCGGAACATCCATCCGCATCGCGAGATTCGCCATCGGCATGGCTTCGCGAATGCGACCGCCGCCACCTCCGGCAATCACGAGCCGCGCATCAGGAATTTTCTGCCACAACGCCACCCCCGCAAACACCCGCTGCAGTGCCTCGGTGCTCAACGATCCGTAATCGTCCGCAGCACGCGGCGGATAACTGAAGCCGCCGCCCAGCACCACGATCGTGGTGGGCGTTGGCGCAGCGCAAGACTGCACCGGGGGCACCCGCGCGACCACCAGGTGCGCCAGGCCGGCGGCGCCCAACGGCGTCATCAATGCAATCAACAAGACCTCGATCGCAATGCCCGCCCAGCGCACCGCGCCCGGCAGCCCGTGCCAGCCCAGCGCCAGCAGCACCAGCAGCACCAGTGCCCAACTGAGCGGTGAAGTGGCGTAGATCGGAAAGCTCATGCGGACAGGTTTCCGGATGAGCCGTGCGCTGCCACGGAAGCAAAACCGCTCACGTCGCGGAAGACGCGAGCTTGCGCTCCCACGCCAGCGACGTGCGTGCAATGAAATCCAGGTCGTCGTGGCGCGGTTGCCAGCCGAGGGTTTCGCGAATTCGATCCGACACCGCGATCAGCGAAGGCGGGTCGCCCGCACGCCGCGGTTGCTCAATCCACGGCACCGGCGAACCGTGCGCGCGCCCGACCGCTTCCAGCACCTCGCGCACCGAGTAGCCGTGCCCGTAACCGCAGTTGAGGACGGTCGAATCGCCACCACCGCGCAGGTATGCCAGCGCATCGAGGTGCGCGCGCGCCAGATCGGCGACGTGGATGTAATCGCGCACGCCGGTGCCATCCACCGTCGCATAGTCGGTGCCGAAGATCGACAGGCGATCGCGCTGGCCGAGCGCCGCTTCGCAGGCGACCTTGAACAGCAATGTCGCGTGGCGCGTCGATTGTCCGATGCGTCCGGCCGGATCGCAACCGGCGACATTGAAGTAGCGCAGCGCGACGTAGCGCGGGCCGCCCGCCGCCGCCAGATCACGCAACATCCATTCGCTCATCAGCTTGGACGAGCCGTAGGGATTGATCGGCGCGGTCGGCGTGTCTTCGGCCGCCTGGCCGCCTTCGGGAATACCGTAGACCGCAGCGGTCGAAGAGAACACGATCTGGTTGACCGCCGCATCGCGGCAGCATTCCAGCAGGCTGCGCGTGGCGCAGGTGTTGTTGCCGTAGTAGCGCAACGGATCGGCCACCGACTCAGGCACGATCGTGCGCGCGGCGAAATGCATCACGGTGTCGACGTCGTGTTCGCGCAAAACCTTTGCCATCAGCACCCGATCGCCGACATTGCCGACGATCAACTCCGCGCCGATCACGGATTCGCGAAATCCGGTGGAAAGGTCATCCACCACCACCACGCGCTCGCCGGCTTCGGTGAGTTGGAGCACCACGTGACTGCCGATGTAACCGGCGCCACCCGTGACCAGAATCGTCCGCTGGCCGCTTTTTCCCGCTTGAGTCATGGATCGTCCTTGCGATGTGCCGCGGCGCCACGACGTGGCGCACGGCCTCGATGGTTTACCTGTCGGTGCCGGTGGCGCTGTCGAGTTCGTGATACAGCTTGTCCGCAGCCGGCTTGTCGGGGAAGCTGGCGCCGGATTTCCGCAGCGTCTCGAGCGTGCTGCGCGCGCCGGCGCGATCGCCGCTGCGCGCCTGTGCAACCGCCAGATGGTATTGAATGGCGGGCACGTTCGGCGCAGCCTTTGCTGCCTGGATCAGGATCGGCAATGCCGTCTTGGCTTGTCCGGCCGCGACCAATGCCCAACCGTAGGTATCCTGGACGCTCGCCGAAGTGGGGGCGAGCTTGTGCGCGCGCTCGGCGAGTGCGAGCGCTTTCGGATTCTTCTGCTCGGTGTATATCCAGGCCAGGTTGTTGAGCGCACCCACGTTGGACGGGAACGCCTTCAGCACGTGTTCGTACTGGCCAGCGGCGTCCGCGTTGCGGTCATGATCGAGGTAGTACTGCGCCAGCATCAGGCGCATCGCCGCGTCATCGGGATGCTTGGCGAGCCAGTTGCGCAAAAGGCTTTCCGATGCCTTCGGATCGCTGTGCTCCAGCGCCGCGAAGTTCTTCATGACCAGTGGACGGTTGTACGTCACCTTCAAGCCCTGCTGGTACGCGGCGGCGGCCTTGGCATAATCCTTGGTGGCCATGTACAGGTCGCCTTCCAGGCCGAATCCGGCGGCGCGGGCCGCTGGCTGCTTTTGCAGGGTTTGCGCAAGCGCAATGGCACCGGTCGTGTCGTGGTCCTGCAGCTTCATGAAGGCCAGCAGTGCGACGGCCTGCGTTTGCGCGGGATCGGCCTTGATCACGGTCTGGAGGTTGGTCTCGGCAGCCTTGGCGTCCTTGTTGAGGATCTGCGCACGCGCAAGATTGATCCGGAACAGCGCCGATTCGGGCGCAAGCTTCACGGCCTTCTCGAGCGGCGGCAGCGCCTGGGCGTGACGCCCGGCGTTGAGTTCGGCGGCACCGAATGCATTCAGCGCGGCCGGGTTGTCCGGCAGCGCATCCGCCAGTTGCTTCGCGACCGCGGCCGCATCGTCGAACTGCCCGTTCTGGCTGTACACCAGCACCAGTTCGACATACGCGGCAGCCGATTTGGGCTGGGCGGCGATGGCCTCTTTGAACCGCTTGATCGCCTCCGCCTTGTTGCCCTGGATCGCGGCGACCTTGCCGAGCGCCACCATTGCAGCGGCATTGTGGGGATCCTGCTTCAGCACCGCGCCATAATGCTTTTCGGCGTCCTTGTATTGACCTTCCACCGAATCCAGGCTGCCGAGGCTCATCAGCGCCGCCGTGTTCTTCGGATCGATGCGGACGGCTTCGTTGTACTGCGCACGCGCTTCCTTGTGCTTGCCGGCCGCGACCAACGCGGTGCCGTACAACAGGTGCGCCGAACTTTCCTTGGGATGCTTGGCCGCGTAGTCGGCGGCGGTCTTGACCGCTTCTTCCGGATGGTGGTCATGCACGTAGGCGATCGTGAGCATCGTGACGCGTTGCGCCTCCACCCCCGCATCGCCCGCGGACATCGCCTTCAGCAGGCGAATGGCTTCGGCTGAATCGTTGCCGGCCAGCGCCTTTTCGGCCGCCGCAAATGCCTTGCTCGACGGGGTACCGGTGCTGGCCGCATTCGCCACCGCAGCAGCGACCGAGGCCGCAGCTTCCTGTCCGGGCTTTGGCGGCATGCCGGCGCCTTCCGCGGCAGCGCGCTGCAACTGCGCCAGCAGTTCGGCATCGGTCGCCTGGGCCGGAACCGCCGGCCGCAACATGCTCAGCGCCTGGGTGGAACGGCCTTCCCGGTAATACGTCAGCGCCAGCAGCTTGCGAGCCCCTTCGTTGTTCTTGTCCAGGCCCATGACATTGCTGAGGTACATCTCCGCCTGTCCGTAATTGCCTTGCGCGTAATTGACGGCGCCCATCAGCATCTGTGCGGGCGCGCTGTCCGGCGCGACCTTCAGCACCTGCTGCAATTGCCCGGTCGCCTCATCGAGGTGCCCCTGTTGATAGAGCACCGCTGCGTGCAGGTAATGCGGTCCCGGCTGCCCGGGCGCCATCTTCTCCAGTGTCTGCAGGTTGGCAAGCGCCTGCTCGTAATGTTTCTGCCGGGTTTGCGCCTCGACCAACCGCAAGCGCGCATAGAAGGCGTCCTGCGGCAACCAGTCGGGATGCTTGATATCCAGCGCCTTCTGGTACGTGGTTTC
>JAICIW010000313.1 GCA_025928735.1 Rhodanobacteraceae bacterium
CGCTCGATGGCGGCAAGACCTGGAAGAAGGTGCTGTACACGAGCGAGTACGTCAGCGGCGATGTCGTGGAAATCGATCCCGCGAACCCGAACATCGTGTATGCGACGATGTGGCAACAGCAGCAGGCGCCGTGGGAGAACGGCGCGTTCGCGGGCACCGAGGGCGGCATCTACAAGTCGACCGATGGCGGCAACACCTGGACCAAGCTCACCAAGGGTTTGCCCGACGTGCAGCAGGCGCTGGTGGCGATTGCGCCGAGCGAACCCAACCGGCTGTACGCCTCGGTTGCGTCGGGCCAGGAAGGCGAAGTCGCGCTTTATCGCTCGGATGATGCCGGCGTGAGCTGGTACAAGATGACGAAGGATTCGCGTCCGGCCGCGCGCATCGGCGGCGGCGATCTGCCGCCGCTCACCGTCGATCCGAAGAATCCCGACATCGTGTACAGCAACACGCCGGTGTTGTGGAAATCCACCGATGGCGGCAAGACGTGGACGGGATTTCGCGGCGCGCCGGGTGGAGACGATTACCAGCAAACCTGGATCAACCCGAACAACCCCGACATCATCGCGGTCAACAGCGACCAGGGCGCGATCGTCACCGTCAATGGCGGCAAGACCTGGAGCTCCTGGTACAACCAGCCGACCGCCGCGATGTACAAGGTCGGCATCGACAACACCTGGCCGTATCGCGTTTGTGGCGGTCAGCAGGACTCAGGTTCCGCGTGCGTGTCGTCGCGCGGCAACGATGGCGAGTTGACCGCGCACGACTGGCATCCGGTCGGCATCGAGGAATACGGCGGCGCCGCAATCGATCCCCTGCATCCGAACCTCGTTTACGGCGGCTCGCGCAGCGGCGTCACGCGCTACGACCGCGACACGGGACAGATTGCCGATGTCGGACCGATGGCGTCGCGCGATCCGGATTACCGCACGGTTCGCACCATGCCGATCCTGTTCTCGCCGACCGATCCGCATCGGTTGTACTTCGCCTCCAACACGGTGTGGCAGAGCGACGATGGCGGCACGAACTGGAAGCAGATCAGTCCCGACCTCACGCGCAAGACCTGGCAGGTGCCCGCGAGCGTCGGCAAGTATGCGAACAGCAAAGACGCCAAGCCCACCGATCGCGGTGTGGTGTATGCGCTGGCGCCTTCGGCGTTGAACAAAAACCTGATCTGGGCCGGCACCGACGATGGCCTGGTCTGGGTGACGCACGATGGTGGCGCGCACTGGGACAACGTCACGCCTCCACAACTGAAGCCGTGGTGGCGGGTGTTCTCGCTGGACGCCAGCCACTTCGATCCGAATGTTGCGTATGCGGCCATCAACACGATGTGGCTGGACGATATGCGCCCGCACCTGTTCCGAACCGAGGACGGCGGCAAGCACTGGACGGAAATCGACAACGGCATCACGCCGGACGCGGCCACCAACGTGATCCGCGAAGACACCGAGCGCAAGGGTCTGCTGTTCGCCGGCAGCGAAACGCAAACGTGGGTGTCGTTCGACAATGGCGATCACTGGCAGTCGCTGCGGCTCAACATGCCCGCGGTTTCCGTGCGCGATCTGCAGGTGCACGGCGACGACCTTGTCGCGGCCACGCACGGCCGCGGTTTCCAGGTGCTGGACGACATCACGCCGCTGCGGCAGATCGATGCGCAGCTCGCGAAAGCCCCGGTGACGCTGTACAACCCGCAAACCGCGGTGCGCGTGCGCTGGGGCATGAATCCGCCGACGCCGTGGCGCATGCCTGCGCTGCCGAACCCCCCGCCGGGCGCGATCATCGATTACAACCTGGCGAACAACGCCAGCGGTCCGGTGACGCTGGATGTCTATACGTCCGATGGAAAACTCGTGCGGCACTATTCCAGCGCCGATCCCGAGAGGCCGTTGGACCCGAAGAAATTGCAGGTGCCGGATTGGTGGCCGCGCCCGCCGATGAATCTTTCCACGCAGGCCGGCATGCATCGCTTCGTCTGGGACATGCACTGGCAACCGATGCCGGGTGCGTTGCAGTTCCTCGACGCCAATCAGGCGGTCAAGCACGAAACGCCGGTGATGGACAGTTCGCCATGGGTGATGCCGGGCAACTACACGGTCAAGCTGACGGTGAATGGCAAGACTTACTCGCAGCCGCTGGCGGTAAAGATGGACCCGCGGGTGAAAACCTTGACCGCGGATCTGCAACAGCAGTTCGACAAGTCCATGCAGGCTTACCAGGAAGCCGTGGCCGCAAGCCGCGCGCTGGGGCAGGTGCGTGATCTCGAGAAGCAGATCGCGAAGCGCGAAAGCGGGAACAAACCGGCCGGCAAACTTGCGGTCTACGACAAGCAGCTCGACGCCCTGTCCGGTCCCAAGGCCGATTCGCCGTTCGCGTTCTTCTTCCATCGGGGCCCGCCGAACTTCGGCAGCGTGGGCGGCGATCTGCAAATGCTGATGGCCCGCATGCAGGGCGCCGATCAGGCCCCGACCGCGGCGGACCTGGCGGCGCTCGACAAGACCAGTGCGGAATTGAAATCGCTGATGGATCGGTGGGATGCGTTGAAGGGACAGCCGCTGGCGGATGTGAACCACGCACTGCAGGAGAACAGGCAACCACCGCTGGTGGTGGCGAAAGCGGTTGCGCCGGTCGATTGGAACTCAGGCTGGATCACCACCAATCGGGATCAGGAAGAGCAATGAGTTGTGTACATGGTGACCGGATGATTATTCGTGTCGTCATTCCGGACGCCGCGCAGCGGCGATCCGGAACCCAGTGCCTTTCCTGAAAATTGTTGCCAAGGCACTGGGTTCCGGGTTCGGCCTGCGGTAAAGCTGCAGGCCGCCCCGGAATGACGAAAGGTGTTGGTGGCTGACATACGGCGTTGGTCAAGACACGCGTTGACCAAACTTGACGCAATCGTCGACCCACCCTGACTTCCGGCACTCCCTCGTTGCTCCACGGGAGGACTACGGTCAGCGGGATTTGTTCCCTCGACCGGAGACCGCCGTGAAAGTACGAGCCGTTGCAGCGCTGTTGTTGCTGACCATCGCCGGAACCGCGCTGGCCGCGGCGAACAAGCCCACCGGCCCCTTCGCCAACCTGAAGTTCCGCAACCTCGGACCCGCGGTATCGGGCGGCCGCGTCAGCACGGTGACTGGAATTCCCGGCAAGCCCAACGTCTATTACGTAGGCACCGCGGGCGGCGGCGTGTGGAAGACCACCGACAACGGCATCAAGTGGGACAACGTGTTCAAGCACGGC
>JAICIW010000318.1 GCA_025928735.1 Rhodanobacteraceae bacterium
CAGCATCTCCCGGCGCGCTTCCGCGTCGGCATCGATGCGCAGTTCGCGATACGCCAGCCCCTTGGACTTCAGCAGGTTTTTGGCGGCCACGCAGTAACCGCAGGCCGCGGTGGAATAGATTTCGATATCGGCCATGACGCACAAAGGTATTGGCAACGACGCTATTTTACTCCCGTTGAACATGCCGGGACCGAGAATGGCTGCCGGTTTTCAGCCGGTCGCCATTCCCGTTCACACTCGAACCAAACGCGGCCCGCAAGGTCCAATCCAGACACGTTGATCTGCCGTCCATGTCGAAGCGCTTCCGCCCCCTGCTGACCCTGGCCGCGACGCTCGCCTTGTCGCTGCCGGCGCTCGCGCAGCAGACCGACGTGCGGCTGCCCAGCCTCGGCAGTTCCGCCGACACGGTAATGTCGCCGCAGGAGGCGCAGGCCTACGGCGCGGAATTCCTGCGCGAACTGCGCGCCGCGCATCTGGTGATGGACGATCCGCAGGTCGACCAGTACCTGCGCACGCTCGGCTACCGGCTCGCCTCGGCCAGCAGCGATCCGTCCCAGCACTACACGTTCACCGCCCTGAACGTGCCGGAGATCAACGCATTCGCGACCTTCGGCGGCTACGTCTTCATCTTCTCGGGCATGTTCACCCTCACGCAGAATCAGGACCAGCTTGCCGCGGTAATGGCGCACGAGCTGGCGCACGTCAGCCAGCACCACTTGCAACGCGCAATCGAGGATCAGAAAAAAACCGCACCGCTGTATGTGTTGGGTGCCTTCGCGGCGGCACTGGCGGCCTCGCAGGTCGATTCCACCGATCGCCGCGTCCAGAACCAACCCTATGGCTACGGCTATGGCAACGCGCCGTACTCGCAGGGCCTGGACCCCGCCGTCGGCGCGTTCTATTCCGTGCTGGCGATGATGCAGCAGCACCAGATCGACTTCACCCGCAAGGACGAAGCCGAAGCCGATCACGTCGGCATCGACACGCTGGCCAAGGCCGGGTTCGATCCGATCGGCATGGCCACGGTGTTCGCACACATGCAGTCGGTCCTGCGTCCCGGCGGCGACGGCGGCATGGCCGCCGGCAACATCCCGGACTTCCTGCAGAACCATCCCGTCTCCAGCGTGCGCATCGCCGACGCGCGGGCGCGGGCACGCGTGCTGGAAAAAGAATTGAATTTACGCATCGCCAAAGTTGACGGCGAGAAGCAATACGGGATATGGGTCAACACCGATGAGTCGCCCACGCCCGGACTGCTGCCGCTGCCGTTCGTCAAGAGCGGCACGGCGCTGCTGGACCATTCCGCGCGCGGGCCCAGCGAACTGCAATACCAGTTGATGCGCGAGCGGGTGCGCGTGCTGTCGTCCAGCGACCCGCGCTCGGTGCGCGACTACTACACGCGCAACATGGCCAGCAGCACGAAATTTGCCGACGCGCCCGCCAACCGCTATGGCTACGCACTGACGCTGCTGCAGTTGAACCAGGCTTCCAAGGCCGTGCCGATCATGGCCAAGCTGTCGAAGGAGCGGCCCGACAACCTCAGCCTTGCACTGGGCCTGGCCGACGCAGAACGTCATGCCGGCCAGCGTACCGACGCGCTGCAGCGCTACGCCTCGCTCAATGCGATGTGGCCGAATGACCCGGCCATCGTGCTGGATTACAGCCGCGCGCTGCTGGACGACGGCAGCAAACCGAGCGCCAAGAGTGCGCAGGCATTGCTGAAGCCCTTGCTCAACGACGATTCCGAACCGTCGCTGTATTCCGCCTACGGCCACGCCTGCCATGTCGCAGGCGACGACGTGCACGCCGGCATCGCGTATGCCGACGCCACCTTCCTGTCCGGCCACGCCGCCGACGCGCTGGACCAATTGCATCGCCTGCTGAAACGCACCGACCTCGACTATTACGCCCGCGCGCAGATCGACGCTCGCATCGCGCAGGTCACGCCGATCGTGCTGGAAATCCGGCGCCGACACCTCGATCAGGACCAGAACGGCAACGACGACAGTTCGCTGCAGAACGACGCCTCGCCGAGCCGCCGGACTGGGTTCCGGTTCGGCGCCTGCGCGGGCGCTGCCTGTACCCAGCCGTGAATCGGCGCGCGGCGCTGTCCGTGGCGGTGCGTTCGCTTATCATTGCGCTTTGGGCTTTTCGACTCGCGCCATGACCCCGATCCGCCATTCGCTCCGCCGGCTGCTGCCGATCCTGCTCGTGCCGTTCGCGTTGGCGATCGCCCACGCGCAGACCGCCCCGCCAGCCTCGGCATCATCGTCGCCGGCACCGGCCGCGCCCGCGCACCCGCAGGTCGAGGTCAAGACCTCGCAAGGCAACTTCGTGATCGAGCTGTTTCCCGACAAGGCGCCCAAGACGGTCGCCAATTTCCTGCAGTACGTGAAGGACGGCTTCTACGATGGCACCGTGTTCCATCGCGTGATCCCGGGCTACCTCGTCCAGGGCGGCCTGTACACGCGCGAATTGCGGCCCAAGCGCACGTTGCCGCCGATTCCCGACGAAGCCAACAACGGTTTGTCGAACCTGCGCGGCACTGTCGCGGCGGCGCGCGGTCCCGATCCCGATTCCGCGACCGCGCAGTTCTTCATCAACGTGGTCGACAACCCACGCCTCGATTACGTCGGCAACCAGAGCGGCATGACCTGGGGCTACGCGGTGTTCGGCAAGATCGTCAAGGGCATGGAGGTGGTGGACAAGATCGACAACCTGCCGACCGGACCGCAAGGCCCGTTTATCGGCGATGTGCCGCGCCCGCTGGTGATCATCGAAAGCGCGAAGGTGATCGGCGAAGCCGCGCACCCGGTCGAGGAACCGGTGTCGCCCGTGACCGGACAGGTACCCGCCTCGGCGCCGCCGGCTTCGAAGAAGCCCGCGAAGCACTGATCCGTGACGACGCTGTTCGTCTCCGACCTGCACCTCGACGATGCGCGTCCGCACATCGTCGCGGATTTCGAGCGCTTCTGCGCCGGCGAAGCGCGCCAGACCGACGCGTTGTACGTACTCGGCGACCTCTTCGAAGCTTATATCGGCGACGACGATGACGCAGCGTTGAACGCGCGCATCGTCCATGCGCTGCACGGCGTCGCCGATGCCGGCGTGCCGGTACGTTTCATTGCAGG
>JAICIW010000304.1 GCA_025928735.1 Rhodanobacteraceae bacterium
CGAAAGCGTCGAATTCCTTTACGTTTTTCGTGTAAATGCTTTCAGACGTTCTGCCGCAAACCATCCATAAACAATTACTTGAAATCATGGCACGGGAAATGCTGGAAGCGTTTCTGATCGACCGGCCAACAAGACCTGCATTGCGCAGAGACGCAGGCCAACCGAACGCAGCGTTGCCGACAGACTCACGCCGGGAACGGCCTTCCCCATGCCGGCCTGCATCGACTTCACAAATGCGCATTCCGATCCCTGGAGGTTCTGCGATGAAGACGAAGCATCTTGCGTTACTTGGGCTGGTGGCAGCGGTGGCGTGTGCGCCGGCCGCGTTCGCAAACGAAATGAATTACGCGTTTTCGTTCAACGGAAGCGGCGTCACCGCGTCCGGAACATTCCAGGTGGGATCCCAGAGCACAAACTCCGCGACGCCGCCCGGCTATGAAATCACCGGCATCAGCGGAACATTTTCGGACACGAATGTCGGCGTTTCCGGCGCAATCACCGGGCTGTACACACCGGTGTCCTACGTGAGCAATACTCTTGCCAACCCCGGCGTCGCGTTTACCACGGGCGGCTTGTCTTACGACGATCTGTTTTACCCAGCGGGCGACTCTCCCGCCGTCTGTCTTGCGCTCATCAACGGCGTACCCACGCTGACCTATCCGTTTTCCGGCGGCTACTTCGACATCTTCGGCGTAGCATTCAATGTGGCCGGAGGGTACACCGGCGCATTCTGGAGCAATGGCAACGTGGGCGGTGGTCCCATCATTTACGCGGCCGGACTGGCCGATGCGAATGGCTTGGTCGACAATCCGAATGCCGGCCCCGAAGGCGTCGCGCCGCCCGGCCGCTACGGCTCATTTACCGTCAGTCTCGTGTCCGTGCCCGAGCCTGACTCTCTGCCTTTGTTCGCGATTGGCCTGTTTGGCTTGGCCGCGCTGTACGCCCGCAAGCGCAAAAGCGCACAGCCACTTTGACTGAAACGGGGTCAGGTTCACTTATTCGCTTGTCGAAGTGAACCTGACCCTGTTGCTGGACCCCGTTACTCCGCCTCCGCCAACTCGCGCCCCCGCTGGCGGATGATGGCCTCTTCGCGCGCATCGATGATCGATCGCATCACGCTGTCGACGTCTGCCTCGCCCTCGTCGAACACGAAGTGGCCAGTCAATTCGCTGTCCGGTCGCAGTTTGCCCCGCTCGAACAGCGCCCACATTTCCTCGGCGTAATGGGTGTCGAGCAGCTCCGGCGCGAAGCGCGAGAGAGTGATCGTGATGTTGCCCACGTCCCGCCGCAACATGGTGCGGGCGGCGTTGTTGCCCGCGGCGCTGACCACCTGCGGCAGATCAATGATGACCGGGCCATCGGCCGCCACCAGCACGTTGTATTCGGACAGGTCGCCGTGGATCAGTCCCTCGCACAACATGCAGGCGATCTGGCGGACCAGAAAGCGATGGTATTCGCGCGCCGTCTGTGCCGACAGTTCAACCTTGCCCAGTTGCTGCGCCGGACCGCCGTCGGTATCGGCGACCAGCTCCATCACCAACACGCCGCCGAAATAGCCATACGGCTGCGGCACCCGCACGCCAGCGCCCACCAACTGATACAGCGCATCCACCTCGGCATTTTTCCAGGCCGCCTCGGCTTCCTTGCGCCCGAACTTGCTGGCCTTGCCCATCGCGCGCGCCTGGCGGCTGCCACGCACCTTGCGTCCTTCCTGATACTGGGCGCGTTGCTGGAAGCTGCGCTGGGCCATGTCCTTGTAGACCTTGGCACAACGTATCTCGTTGCCCGCGCGCACGACATAGACCGAGGCTTCCTTGCCGCTTTTCAGCGGACGCAGAACCTCGTCGATCACACCATCGTCCATCAGCGCCTGCAGGCCGGTTGGAGGAATCATGCTTGAGAACGCTCGCTAACCACAAAAATGACCGGCCATTATGACTGACCCGTCCACTTCGAACGTGAACCCGACCCGGTGTTCGCCTCAGTATGCTGCGCGCATGAGGCGTCCGATATCGGCACTCCGTTCCCACGTGCTCACGGTTGCAGCGTGGTGCCTGCCCCTGCTGCTGGCTGCGTGCGCCACGGTGCCCGGTCCGCCGGCGTCACGGCTCCCGCCGACGCAGATCCGCGCCGAGATCGTGGATCGCATGCCCATCGACGTGCCGGATCGCACTGGTTGGGCCACCGACATCCAGACAGCATTCAGTACAGAACGCATCGACCCGAATCCTGAAAACATCTGTGCGGTACTGGCGGTGATTGCGCAGGAATCCGGTTACCACGCCGACCCGGGCGTGCCCAACCTGCCACGCATTGCACGCGAGGAGATCGACCGGCGCGCCGCCGCGCACCGCATACCGGAATTCCTGGTCGATGCCGCACTGAAAATCCACTCGTCGGATGGCCGTTCGTACAGCGATCGCCTGCGGCACGCGCGCACGGAACGCGAGCTCAGCGGCATCTACGAAGATCTGATCGCCAGCGTGCCATTGGGAAAGCGTCTTTTCGCGGACTTTAATCCGGTGGAAACCGGCGGGCCGATGCAGGTCAACATCACGTTCGCCGAAGAGAATGCTGGCGACTACCCGTACCCAATCGCGAGCAGCGTCCGCGACGAAGTATTCACCCGCCGCGGCGGACTGTACTTCGGCACCATGCGCCTGCTGGATTACGAGACCCCCTACACCCGCAAGGTGTATCGCTTCGCCGACTACAACGCCGGCCGATACTCAAGCCGCAATGCCGCGTTCCAGAACGCGGTCAGCATCGTCACGGGCATCCCGCTGGCGCTGGACGGAGACCTGCTCAACCCAGGCGCGCCGTTGGACCGTCCCGGAGAAACCGAACGCGCCGTGCGCACCATGGCCAACGACCTTGGCATGAACGCCCGCACCATCCGCAAGGCGCTGCAACGCAGCGACCGGCTGGACTTTGACGACACTCCGCTTTACGCCCGCATCTATGCGCTGGCGGACGCGCGTGCAGGCAAGCCGCTGCCTCGCGCCATGATTCCGTCCATCCGGCTGGACAGCCCCAAGATCACCCGCAAACTGACCACGGCGTGGTTTGCCACGCGCGTGGATGACCGTTACCAGCGCTGCATGCGGCAGTGACGGGGCCAATCCGGAGACGGAGTGAATCAGCCAACGATCATTTCGCGCGTGACCTCTCTTGCTTCGCAAACTGACCATCCGGCAAGCAACGACATCCATCGCCACAATGGAGGAGCAGCACCATGTTGACCATCATCGATGGACTTCCGGACCACGTGATCGGCATCAGGATCAACGACAAGCTGCGCGCGGAGGATTACGAGAGGCTGCTCATCCCGCTGGTCAACGAGAAGCTGAAACACCACGAC
>JAICIW010000260.1 GCA_025928735.1 Rhodanobacteraceae bacterium
TCACCACCAACGAAACCATCCACGGCGTCGAAATGCACGACATTCCCGACGTCGCCGACGTGCCGCTGATCGCGGACATGTCGTCCGACATCCTGTCGCACCCGCTGGATGTCTCGAAGTTCGGGTTGATCTATGCCGGGGCGCAAAAGAACATCGGCCCTTCGGGACTCGTGGTGATGATCGTGCGCGAAGACCTGTTGGAACGCCATCCGCGTCCGCTGCCACGAATCTTCCGCTACGCCGATCACGCCGCTGCGGATTCCATGTTGAACACCCCCAACACCTGGGGCTGGTACCTCGCGGGCCTGACCTTCCAATGGCTGAAACAGCAGGGCGGGCTGGAAGAAATGGCGCGCCGCAACCGCGCCAAATCGGACGCGCTGTATGCGGCGATCGATGGCGCCGGCGGCTACTACCGCAATCGCGTCGACCCGGCGGCGCGCTCGCGCATGAACGTGATTTTCAATCTGCACGACGTGGCGCTGGAACCGGTATTCGTGGCCGCGGCCGCGGAGGCCGGCCTGCTCGCACTGAAGGGCCATCGCGCACTGGGCGGCATCCGCGCTTCGCTCTACAACGCGTTGCCGCTCGAAGCAGCGCGCGCGTTGTGTGATTTCATGGCGGAGTTCCAGCGCAGCCATGGCTAGCACTGCTCGTCCCCGCAAAGCGCTGCCCGTGTTCGACGCCGCGCGACTTGCCAATGCCGCCACCGCGAAATTGCGCGCCTACGACCCGGGCCACGATCTGCCGGCACTGCGCGAACGTTTCGGCGACGCGATCGCGGAGTTGGGTTCCAACGAGAATCCGCGCGGTCCGAGCCCGCGCGCGCTGAAAGTGATGCGCGCGGCATTGGGCGAGACATTCCGCTATCCCGATCCGCGCGGGATGGTGTTGAAGCGGGCGCTGGCCGGGCATCTCGATGTCGGGGTCGAGCGGATCGCGCTGGGCAACGGCTCGCATGAATTGTTGATGCTGCTGGCGCAGTGCTTCGCCGACGCCAAACACTCGATCGTGTTTTCCCAATTCGGATTCGCGGTTTTCCCCATTGCAACGGCCGCGGCCGACGCGCGCGCGATCGGCGTGCCGGCGCTGCCGCGCAGCGATCGCGCAGCGCCGTTGGGACATGATCTCGGCGCGATGGCAAAGGCGATTCGACGCGACACGCGCATCGTTTATCTCGCCAACCCCAACAATCCCACGGGCACCTGGTTCGGGGATGCGGCGCTCGAAAAATTTCTTGCAGCGGTGCCGCGCGATGTTGTGGTGGTCGTGGACGAGGCCTACCACGAATACGTGGAAGCGCCGGGGTTGTCCACGGCGCTAGCGTTCGCGGATCGGTATCCGAATCTCGTCGTCACGCGAACCTTTTCGAAAGCGTACGGGCTGGCCGGGATGCGCGTCGGCTATCTGGTCGCGCATCCGAGCGTGGTTTCCGTGCTCGAGCGCCTCCGGGAATCTTTCAACGTCAACAATGTGGCGCTCGCTGGTGCCACCGCCGCACTGGGCGACAAGCCATGGCTGGCCAAGGCGCGAGCCTTCAACCGCGCGGAACGCGAGTGGTTGCGCGAAGAGTTGCTGGAGCGCGGCTATCGCTGCCTGCCATCGCAAACCAATTTCCTGCTGTGCGTGTTGGCGCGTGACGCGTCGAAACTGGAACAGCATTTGTTCGAGCGCGGCGTGATCGTGCGGCCGATGAGCGGCTACGGCCTGCCGCGCGCGCTGCGGATCAGCGTCGGCAGTCGCGCGGAAAATCGACGCCTGTTGCGAGCGTTGCCGTGAACGCACGGCTGGATTGGGTTACTTCGCCCGTGCGCGGCTTGCACGGGGAGCTATGCGTGCCGGGCGACAAATCGGTTTCGCATCGCGCCATCATGCTTTCCGCGCTGGCCGATGGCACCTCGCGCATCCGCGGCTTTCTGGAGGGCGAAGACACCCGCGCGACCGCGCGCATCTTCGGGCAGATGGGCGTGCGGATCGACGCGCCTTCGCCGGGCGAACGCGTCGTGCACGGCGTCGGCTTGCGCGGGTTGCGCGCGCCGGAAGGCGAGCTCGATTGCGGCAATTCCGGCACGGCTATGCGCTTGCTGTGCGGTGCAATGGCGGGGCAGGCATTCGATTCGATCTTGGCGGGCGATGCATCGCTTTCGAAACGCCCGATGCGGCGCGTGACCGAACCTTTATCGACCATGGGCGCACGCATCGAAGCCCCGGAAGCGGGCACGCCGCCGTTGCGTGTGTGCGGCGGACGTGCGTTGCGCGGCATCGACTATGAGTCGCCCATCGCCAGCGCCCAGGTGAAGTCCGCGCTGCTGCTGGCGGGCTTGTATGCCGAAGGCGAAACTTTCGTCACTGAACCACGCCCCACCCGCGACTACACCGAACGCATGCTGCATGCGTTCGGTTGGCCGGTGGAATTCGGGCCGGGCAGGGTGGGGCTGTCGGGCGGGCATGCGCTGCGCGCGGTCGACGTCGACGTGCCTGCGGATTTTTCCTCGGCGGCGTTCTTCATCGTGGTGGCGAGCATCGTGCCGGATTCGGAGCTGCTTTTGCGCAACGTCGGCATGAACCCGCGCCGGACGGGATTGCTGCACGTGTTGCGCGCGATGGGCGCCGACATCATGGAATCGAATGCGCGCGAGGCAGGCGGTGAACCGGTCGCGGATTTGATAGTGCGGCATGCGCCGCTGCGAGGGATCGATGTGCCGGTGGCACACGTGGCCGACATGATCGACGAATTCCCCGCGCTCTTCATCGCGGCCGCGTGCGCGGAGGGCGTGACCACGATTCGGGGCGCTGAAGAGTTGCGGGTGAAGGAATCGGATCGCATCGCCGTGATGGCAACGGGCCTGCGCGCGTTGGGTGCCCGCATCGAGGAAACGCCGGATGGCGCGATGATCGAAGGCGGCACGTTGCATGGCGGCACCGTGGAATCGCACGGCGATCATCGCATCGCGATGGCATTCGCGGTGGCAGGCGCGGTTGTGGACGGCGCGATCACGATTCGCGATTGCGCGAATGTCGCCACCTCGTTTCCGGGTTTCGTCGAATTGGCAAATGGTTGCGGTCTGGCGGTGCATACGGCCTGAGACTGACCGGCGTCCGCTAAAATTCGCCGGATGACCACGAACGATTCCGTGCCGGTACTGACCATCGATGGCCCCTCCGGCTCCGGCAAGGGCACCATCGCCCGCGCGGTGGCGGATCGACTGGACTGGCACATGCTGGATTCAGGGGCGATCTACCGGGCCGTCGGCTATGCAGCCGGCCTCAAGGACCTGGACCTTAGCGACGCCGAAGCCGTCGCGCGCTGCGCGGCAGAAACCCGGATCGAATTCCGTGCCCCCGGCGATGGCGGCGAAACCCGCGTGATCATCGATGGCCAGGACGCCACCGACGCGATCCGCACCGAAACCGCGGGCGCGGCGGCCTCGGCGATCGCAGCCTTGCCCCCGGTGCGAAAAGCCTTGATGGACAAGCAGTTGGCGTTTCGCCAGCCGCCGGGCTTGGTGGCAGACGGACGCGACATGGGGACGGTGATCTTCCCGGACGCGCCGTTCAAGGTGTTCCTGACCGCCAGTGCCACCGAGCGCGCGGAAAGGCGCTATAAGCAGTTGAAGGCAAAGGGACTTGCCGTTACACTAACCAGCCTTTTGCACGAGATCGAGTTGCGTGACGCGCGGGACGCGTCGCGCACGGTTGCGCCGTTGCGACCGGCTGTCGATGCGGTGGTGATCGATACCACCGGACAGCCGATTCCGGCGGTGGTGGCCGAAGTACTCGCCGTCGTGCGGAAGGCTTGAACCAACCCAATCTGCCGCGTTCGCGCGGTTTTCATCCATGGATGCCAATGCGCATCCCCCAACCGGCGGATCGTCGCCTGTGGAGCTTGAACCCGATGGAACTTGCAGGCATCGCGATCCATTCCCAACCTGGAATTCCCATGACCGAAAGTTTTGCCGAACTGTTTGAACAGAGCCAGTCGCTGGCCAAA
>JAICIW010000322.1 GCA_025928735.1 Rhodanobacteraceae bacterium
CATTGCTCCAGCAGCCGCTGCATGGTGGCGGGATCGGGCGCCAGCATCGCCGGCGCCTTCGAGCGTTCGTAGACTTGCTGGAGCAGATAGCGCAATTCCGACATGATGTCCCTGTCCTGCATCACACATTACGTGCGGGGGTTACGCACATCTCGAAGTGATTGTGCCACATTCATGTTCGTGCAGGCCAGCAGCGCGGCGAAGGATGCGCCGACGGCGACTTTCCCGCATACTGTCTCCTCTCCGACAACTCCCCTTTCGCGTGCGGTCGTTCCCGGCCAGGCGCGCCGCTCCCATTCCCGAGGACACACTGCCGTGGTCAAGCCGCTGCCCCGCTTGAAGCTGCAGGGGTTCAACAACCTCACCAAGGCACTCAGCTTCAACATCTACGATATCTGCTACGCGGTCACCAAGGACCAGCGCGACCGCTACATCGACTACATCGATGAAGCCTACGATTCCGACCGCCTGACGCAGATCCTGACCGACGTTGCCGACATCATCGGCGCGAACATCCTGAACATCGCGCGCCAGGATTACGATCCGCAGGGCGCGTCGGTGACGATCCTGATTTCCGAGCATCCGGTGGTGGAGAAGCTCGGCCGCGACGTGATTTCCGACGCGGTGGTCGCGCACATGGACAAGTCGCACATCACCGTGCACACCTATCCGGAAACCCATCCGCACAACGGCATCGCCACCTTCCGCGCCGACATCGACGTCGCGACCTGCGGGGTGATTTCGCCGCTGAAGGCGTTGAACTACCTGATCGACAGCTTCGAGTCGGACATCGTGACCATGGACTACCGGGTGCGCGGCTTCACCCGCGACATCCATGGCAAGAAGCATTACATCGACCACAAGATCAACTCGATCCAGGATTACCTGGCCAAGCACATCCGCCAGAAGTATGAGATGTTCGACGTCAACGTGTACCAGGAAAACATGTTCCACACCAAGATGCACGTGAAGGACTTCGATCTCGACACCTACCTGTTCGAGGCGCATGCGGACGACCTGTCATTCAAGGATCGCCAGCGCATCGAAGCGCTGCTGAAGCGCGAAATCGAGGAACTGTTCCACGGCCGCAATCTTATGTAGTGCGATCATCCCTGATCGCGGCGTCGGCGGGACCCTTCGTCGGAATCGGGAAATCCCGAGTTCAAGACACCAGAACGGCCTTCCATGGCCTGACTTTTCACAACAGCCGCTTCGTCCGCAACATTGCAGGCCGCGCTTTAGACGCGATAGGCGATCGCCTTCATCACGGCCGACGCGCTCCGCATCAGTGTCGGGATCGGTGACGGCAGTTTCTGGCCGCCGCGGGCCAGCGCGTTGTCGGCGTGGCGGGCTTCGTCGATCTGCATCGCTTCCAGGATTGCGCGCGAACGCAGGTCGGATGGCGGCAGGCGCTGCATGTGTTCACCCAAATGCGCTTCCACCTGACGCTCGGTCTCGACCACGAACCCGAGGCTCCAACGATCGCCAGCCAGCGCCGCCGCCGCGCCGATCGCGAAACTGCCGGCGTACCACAGCGGGTTCAGGAGGCTCGGGCGATCCTCCAGTTCCTGCAGCCGCCCGGCGCACCACGCCAAGTGATCGGTCTCCTCGGCGGCCGCGGTTTCAAGATGTGCCCGGGTCGCGGGATCGCGCGCGAGCGCAGCCTGCCCGTCGTACAACGCCTGCGCGCAGACCTCGCCGGTGTGGTTCACGCGCATGAGGCCCGCAGCGTGGCGGCGCTCCCTCACATCCAGCTCGGTCAAAGGCAGCGTTTCGCCGGGCGAGGGACGCGCGGCGATCGCCGCACCGGCGACGGTGTCCAGCGCGCGCTGGAAGCCACCAAGCAGCAAATCGAGGAATGTGGGACGGCGGGCGTCGGCGTTCATGCGATAATTGTCGCGCACTCCACGCGAGCACGTGCTGAATTGCCGATCAGGCGCAAGGTTCCGAGAGCCGGTGGCGGGGCAGTATATCCAGCCGGCGGCGCCGCGCTTGCACGGAAACGGCGGCGCCGTTATCCTTGCCGGTCTTTCGTTGCTGTCAATCTCGTCGCGCCCCCGTGGCGCGGCCCCGCACCACGTGCGGACCAAACAACTATTACGGATCGTTCCCATGAAGACGTTCAGCGCCAAGGCCGAGACGGTCAAGCGTGACTGGCTGGTTGTCGATGCCGATGGCAAGACCCTGGGCCGGCTCTGCTCGGAAATCGCGCGCCGCCTGCGCGGCAAGCACAAACCCGAGTTCACCCCGCACGTCGATACCGGCGACTACATCGTCGTGGTCAACGCCGAGAAGGTCGCGGTGACCGGGAACAAGCTTCAGGACAAGCAGTACCACCGCTTTACCGGCTATGTCGGCAACCTGAAGACTACCAGCCTCAAGGATCTGCTGGCCACGCATCCCGAGCGCGCGATTGAATTCGGCGTCAAGGGCATGCTGCCGAAGAATCCGCTCGGCCGCGCGATGTTCCGCAAGCTCAAGGTGTACCGCGGCGTCGAACACCCGCATACCGCTCAGCAGCCCAAGGCGTTGGAGATCTGATCATGGCGACCCTGCAACAAAATTCCGGTACCGGCCGCCGCAAGACTTCCGCCGCGCGCGTCTTCCTGCGCAAGGGCAGTGGCGCGATCGTGGTCAACGGCAAGTCGCTGGATGAATTCTTCGGCCGCGAAACTTCGCGCATGATCGTGCGCCAGCCGCTGGAACTGACACAGATGGCCGACAAGTTCGACATCAAAGTCAACGTGGCTGGCGGTGGCATCACCGGTCAGGCCGGTGCGATTCGCCTGGGCATTGCACGTGCGCTGGTCGAATACGACGAAACCCTGAAGGCGCCGCTGCGCCGCGCGGGATTCATGACCCGCGACGCGCGTGCGGTCGAGCGCAAGAAAGTGGGCTTGCACAAGGCACGCCGCGCGACCCAGTTCTCGAAGCGCTGATTTCGAAGCGGTAATTGTGCGATCGTCCCTGATCGCTGTTTCGGTGAATTCTGCGCCAGCGTGACGGATTTCCGGTCGGCGATCATCAGAACGCCCTTCCATGGGCTGACTTTCCACAACAGCCGCTTCGTTGGCGGC
>JAICIW010000395.1 GCA_025928735.1 Rhodanobacteraceae bacterium
AATTGACGCGGGCGTTTTCGCGCGCCTGCGCCAGTTGCGCGGCGTGCGCAGCCAGCGCCGCGCGTTGCGCACGATCGCTCCGCAGATCCGCCATCAGGCGTTGCACGTCGTTGCGATCGTTCAACAGCCGCGCGGAATATTCATCGTGCAATTGCTGGCGTGTCGCGCGTTCGATCGCGATGTTGCCGCGGTTGCCGTCGAACAGCGGCAGCGACAGCGAGATCGAGAACCCCTTGCTGGAAATGTTGCCATTGTCACGTGCCTTCACGAATCCGACGGTGATCGCCGGGAATTGCGCGAGGATGGCCGCGCGCAACTTTTCATCCTGCGCGTGATAGCCTGCCTGCAGCGCCAGCAGGTCGGGGCGTCGTGCCGGCATGTCGTCGAGCGTCCGTTGTACTTCTTGGGCATCGGGGTCGACCGCAAATGGGCCGCCGGCCAGGTTCAGCGGCACGGATGCATCGAGCCCCAGCAGACCGTGGAGATCGTGCCGGGCCGAATCGAGCTGGCGTCGTGCAGCGCCGAGCTGGTTGGCCACATCGGAGGCCGCATTCGACCCGGTGCTGGCGGTGTCGTACGTGAGGTCGCCCGACTGCAATGCACGCGCGATCGCGGCTTGCATCGGCGCGAGCGCGGACTGCTCCCGCTCGAGCCGACCGACCAGTTTGCGTTGGTAGTACACGCGATCGAACAAGGTTCGCGCCTGGGCGATCGCCTGCCATTCGTTCCACAGCAGGTCGAGATCCACCTGGTGTGCGCCAGCTCGTGCCGATTTCACCCGCGCCGAACGCGTGATCAGGTTGCCGAGATCGAACGTCAGCCCGGCCGTATAGGCATCGGTGGTGCCCGGCGGATAATCACCCGTCGGGCGATCGTGCTCGTAGTTCAACTGCGGGTCCGGCAGGAGGCCCGCCGCGTAGGCCTGCGCATGGGCCACGCCGGCCGCGTCGCGCTGGATTTTCAGGTCCGGATCATTGGCGACTGCGAGCATCGCGAGCTCGGTGACATCGAGGCCGTTCGAAGGATCGAATGGATACGTGCGCAGCGCCGGCGTCGGCATCGACTTTGCCGGTACGGTGATGTCCTCCACCCGCTGCGGCCCACGCCCGCTCGCCAGCGGCAGCGGGTGAAACGTGGCGCAGCCGGCCAGTGCGGCGACGGCGATC
This sequence comes from Rhodanobacteraceae bacterium, assembly GCA_025928735.1. GTDB lineage: Bacteria > Pseudomonadota > Gammaproteobacteria > Xanthomonadales > Rhodanobacteraceae > 66-474. Next base: position 1,167 of record JAICIW010000395.1, read on the forward strand.
GGCAGGAGCGGGCGCAGCAGACGCACCTCGAAATCGGGCATGCCGGCAAGGTGCCAGCCCACACTTAGGCGGCGCTTAGGGGACAAGCCGGCCATCGGGTCGCATGGCGAGGTTGTCAAGTACGCTTGACAATGGCGAAATCGCCCCCTAGTCTCGCGTGTCAAGTCAACTTGACATGACGCATATGTTCGAAGCGAGCTTGGGGAGACGGATTCCGATGGACAAGATGAACGAGTGGCCCAAGTGGCAGCGCTGGGGCGTCTGGCTGTCGAGTTGGGCGCTGTATCTCGGCGGCATGGCCTTGCTGCTGATGTTCCGAAGCTTCGTGGTGCAGGGCATCGCGCTGGCGGTGCTGTGCGTAGGTCTGGTGCTGCTCACGTATTCGTCCAAGGCCGTGCTCAACGAACGCATGCGCAAGGTGGACCGCTGGTACGTGCGCGTGCTGTTGCCGACGTTCGTGGTCTACATGGTGCTGATGTTGAACGTCTGGCCAATGTATTCCCGCATCGAAGTGCCGTGGCTGCAGGTCATCGTGGTACTGCTGCCGTTGCTGCCGCTGACCGTCGTGGTGTGGGCGATGATGCGGTATATGGCGCGATGCGACGAACTGGAACGCCGGCAGCAACTGGAAGCGGTCGGTGTCGCCGCAGCCGTGGTCAGCCTGGTCAGCTTCGCGCTCGGCCTGCTGGCTGCCACCAAGTTGATCGCAGTGAACGGCGCACTGGTGCTGCTGTTGATCTTCCCCGCGTTGTGCATCGTGTACGGATTGGCGTGCGCCTGGAGCAAATGGCGCTGGCGTGGGCAATGAAGAACCGCGTACGCGAGTTGCGCGAGGCACAGGGCTGGTCGCAGGGGGCACTGGCGGAGCACCTGGACGTGTCGCGCCAGACCATCAACGCCATCGAAACCGGCAAGTACGACCCCAGCCTGCCGCTGGCCTTCAAGCTGGCGCGGCTGTTCAAGCAACGCATCGAATCGATGTTCGACCCGGATGAGGAACGC
>JAICIW010000055.1 GCA_025928735.1 Rhodanobacteraceae bacterium
CGCGCACCTCGACGCCGGCTGCGACCTGGTGCTGGTGTGTCACCCGACGATGGTCGATGCGGCGATCGAAGTCGCGTGCGGCCGCAAACCGTGCGCGAGAGAGAAGATCGCGAGCCTGTGCGGCAGCGTGGCGCCGGGTTGGGAGGCACTGCTGGACGATCCGCAGCACGCGCGCTACGTCGAGGCGCTGGCCAGCTTGCCCGCGCCGGAAGTGCCCCCGGCATGAGCACGTCGGAACATCCGCTTGCGGCGGTGCTGCCGCACGCCGAATGCATCCATGATCGCGTCGCGATCGAAGCGGCGATCGCGCGCATGGGCGCGGACATCCGCGAGGCGTTGCGGGGCGAACGCGCGGTGTTCCTCACCGTGATGAATGGCGGGTTGTTTTTCGCCGCGCCGCTGGCGTTGGCGATCGGCTGCGACCTTGAATTCGATTACGTGCACGCGACCCGCTACGGCGATGCAACGGTCGGCCGGGAAGTGCGCTGGCTGCACCATCCGCGGGCGAAGCTCGCCGGGCGCACCGTGATCCTCGCCGACGACATCCTGGACGAGGGCTACACGCTGGAAGCGCTGCGCGAACATTGCCTTGCCAAGGGCGCCAGGCGCGTGCTGGTCGCGGTCCTGTGCGAAAAGCGCCACGATCGTCGCGTGCCGGGCCTGGCCGCGGACTTCGTGGGCATGGAAGTGCCCGATCGCTACGTGTTCGGTTACGGGCTCGACTATTACGGGCAGGGCCGCAACCTGCCGGCCATCTATGCGGTGCTGGAGGATGAGGGATGACCGCTGCCGCGATCGACCTTGCTGTGATCGGCGGCACCGGCGTCTATGCGTTCCCGGGGCTGGAACATCCCGAGCGGATCGACGCCTCCACCCGCTGGGGCGCGCCTTCGTCCGCGATCGTGATCGGCGAGGTGAATGGCAAGCGCGTGGCGTTTCTCGCGCGCCACGGGGAACTGCACACTTTCGCGCCGCACCACGTCAACTATCGCGCCAACATCGATGCGCTGCACGAACTCGGCGTGCGACGGGTGGTCGGCGTGAACGCCGTGGGCGGCATCCGCGACGACATGGGGCCGCGGGTGCTGGCGGTTCCGGATCAGCTGATCGACTACACCCACCGCGTTTCGAGTTTCTGCGATGCGGAGGGCGAGGCGGTGCTGCACGTCGAGTTCGGCGAGCCCTACGCCGAATCGCTGCGGCGCGCGCTACTGGACGCGGCGCATCGGGCGGGTGTCGACGTAGTGGATGGCGGGTGCTACGGCGCCACCCAGGGACCGCGTCTCGAAACCCGCGCCGAAATCGCGCGCATGCGCCGCGACGGCTGCGATCTGGTGGGCATGACCGGGATGCCCGAAGCGGTGCTGGCGCGCGAGCGCGGCATGGAGTACGCCTGCATCGCCGTGGTCGCCAATTGGGCCGCCGGTTGCGGACCCGACCCCGACGCGCCGATCAGCCTCGCGGAAATCCACGCGCACCTCGCTGCGGCCACGGGACACGTGCCCGCCATCGTGCGGGCGCTGCTGGCGCATTGAGCGACGCACGTCACAAAACAGGCTTGCGCATGGCAGGGGTCCGCCTGATACTCATTCCCGCGGCGGTTGCGTGCCGCGATATGGATCGTTGCGAAGAGGGGTTTTCCAAATGTCAGTGGGTACGGTGAAGTGGTTCAACGATGCCAAGGGCTTTGGTTTCATCACGCCCGACGGCGGCGGCGCGGACGTATTCGTGCATTTTTCGGCCATCCGTGCGCAGGGGTTTCGCAGCCTGAAGGAAGGCCAGCGCGTGAAGTTTGAAGTCGTGCAAGGCCCCAAGGGCATGCAGGCTTCGGACGTGACGGCCGAAGGCGAGGCCGTATCGGCTGCGCCCGCGGCTTGATTTCGAACTCTGCATTTGCAGGAGCGTGGCAACGAAGCGGCTGTTGGTGGGAAGTCGGGCCATGGAAGGCCGTTCTGGAGCTGCGGGGTACCGTATCCGTTTCGTTCGCGAACTGACGCGTGACGCGGCGATCAGGGAAGATCGCACAGCTACGCCGCGAACTGCAGCCGTGCCAATTCCGCGTAAAGCCCGCCCTCGCGCAACAGTGCATCGTGGTTGCCGTCGGCCACAATCCGGCCCTGATCCATCACCACGATGCGATCGGCACGCTGCACGGTGGCGAACCGGTGCGCGATCACCAGCGTGGTGCGGCCGCGGCCGGCGCGTTCCAGCGCGGCCTGGATCGCGGCTTCCGATTGCGCATCGAGGCTCGACGTGGCCTCGTCCAGCAACAGCACGGGCGCGTCCTTCAGGATCGCGCGGGCGATCGCGATGCGCTGGCGCTGGCCGCCCGAGAGCCGCACGCCGCGTTCACCGAGTTGGGTGTCGAAACCTTCGGGTTGTTCGCTCAGGAAACCGAATGCTTCCGCGTCGCGGGCCGCTGCCTGCACCGCATGGTCGGTCGCGTCGGCTCGTCCGAAGCGGATGTTGTCGGCGGCGCTGGCGCCGAAGATCACCGTTTCCTGTGGCACCAGCGCCAGCGCGCCGCGCAATTCATCGAGTTCCAATGCGCGCAGATCCACGCCGTCCAGGGTGATGCGCCCGCGTTGCGGGTCATGGAAGCGCAGCAGCAGGTTGAAGACGGTGCTCTTGCCCGCGCCGGACGGCCCGACCAGTGCGACAGTTTCGCCCGGGTGGATGTGCAAGGTGAAGTCGTGCAGCGCGGGGGTGTCGGGCCGCGACGGGTACCGGAATTCCACGTGTTCGAAAGCGATCGCGCCGCGCGAAGGTTGCGGCGGCGTCGTCGGTTGCGCGGGATCGGCGATCGACGCGCGCTCGTCCAGCAATTCGCTGATCCGGCCCATCGACCCCGCCGCCCGCAACACGTCGCCCCACACGCCACCCAGTGCGCCGACCGAACCCGCCGCCATCACGGCGTACAACACGAACTGGCTCAGCAAGCCCGCATCCATGGACCCGGCCAGCACGTCCCGCGCACCGGCCCACAGCACCAGCGTGATGGCGCCGAAGATCAGCACGATCACGCCGCCGGTCAGGATCGCACGCGCGGCGATGCGCTTCTGTGCCGCCCGCAGCGCACGCCGGACGGCGTCGGCATAGCGCGTGCTTTCGATGCCCTCGCGCGCATACGCCTTCACCGCGTGCACCGCGTTCAGGGTTTCATTGGCGATCGCGCTGGTGTCGGCGATGCGATCCTGATTGGTGCGCGAGAGTTTGGTCAGCTTCCGGCCGTACAACGCGATCGGCAGGATCACCGCGGGTATCACCAGCGCGGTCAGGCCGGCCAAGCGCGGGCTGGTCCAGACCATCAGCGCGGCCGCGCCGATCACCATCACCACGCTGCGCAGCGCGATCGAGATGCTGGAACCGATCAGCGTCTGCACCACTTCGGTATCGGTGCCGAGGCGTGAAATCAGTTCGCCGACCCGGGTCTTTTCGTAGAACGCGACGTCCAGCCGGATCAGGTGCGCGTACAGGATCTCGCGCAGCGCCGCGATGGCGCGCTCGCCCAAGAGACTGATGCAGAAATAGCGCGCCGCAGTGGCGATCGCCAGCACCAGCGCCAGCAGGAACAGCAGCAGGAAGGTGCCGTTGACCAGCGCAGCGTCGTGGCTGGCGAAACCCCGATCGATCATGTGCCGCACCGCCACCGGCAGCGCCAGCGTCGCGCCCGAGGACAACGCCAGGAAAAACAGCCAGCCCGCGGCAAGCGCGCGATGCCGGCGCATGTACGGCCACAGCGCGCCCAGCGCTGCGAGCTGGCGGGTAGGGCGCGGAGATTCGGGTTCGCTGGTCTGGATCATGGCCTTGAAGTGGGGGTGGGGCGGACGGGTTCAAAGCAGGCGCGTCGATCCGGGCCTTTCGCAGAGCGCCGCCGGTCGTTGCGGAGGAAGAAAATGCGTCTTTCAATCAAGTGGTTGCAGCGCCTTCCCGAGAGCCGCCGACGCTTGGCCCCGCGACCGGACTCGCCAACCATCAATGATTCCCGCAATCGGCCGATACAGCAGTGCAGGCGGGCCGGCAACTCAGGCGGACTGGCCCTGCGCAGAAAAGCGGCGGGTTGGCATTGCTTGTGCAGGAATGCAGAAGCCCGTCGGGTCGGGGCGCGTTTGCGCGCAACGGGGTTGGCACGGGCACATGGAGTTCCGGTTACATGGGCTGGATGATTCGAGGACTTGTTGCGGTATTGCTTGTGTCGGCTGTCGTGCCGACCGGCGCGCCCGATGCTGCGCCGCCTGCACGAATTCGGGTCGCCGGCGACAGCAATTACCCGCCCTACATGTTCACCGATGCCGCCGGCCAGCTGCATGGCTACGAAGTGGACATGTGGCGGCTGTTCGAGGAGCACACCGGCATCAAGGTGGATTTGATGCCGATGGATTGGGCTTCGGCGCAGCGTGCCGTGCAAACCGGCAAGGTCGACGTGATCGACTTGATCTACCGCACGCCCTCGCGCGAGTCGCTTTACGATTTTTCCCCATCCTACGCCACGCTGCCCATCGGCATCTTCGTCGACCGCCGCATCCGCGGCATCCACGACCTCGACTCGTTGCGGGGCTTTCCGATCGGCGTCCAGAAGGGTGATGCCTGCGCGGAAAAACTGGCAGCGCAGGGTTTCACGGATCTGCACGAATATTCCCGGTATCAGCAGATCGTGGAGGATGCGGTGCGCGGGAACCTGCGCATGTTCTGCATGGACGAAGGACCGGCGAACTATTTTCTGTACCGCGACGCCGCGCTCGATCGCTTCTACAAAGCGTTCGTGCTTTACACCGGTCAGCTCCATCGTGCGGTACGCAAGGGCAATGCGCCGGTACTGCAGGCGGTGGAACGTGGCATGGCGCGGATCACCCCTGCGGAACGCGCAAAGCTGCACGCGCGCTGGCTGGAGCATCCGGTGGCTCTGGTTCCGTACCTGAAGGCTGCCAGGATCGGCGCGGGCGTGATCGTGGCGCTGATCGCGCTGATGACGCTTTGGGTGTGGATGCTGCGTCGCAGTGTCGCCCGCCGCACGCGTGAACTGGATGCGGAGCAGGGCAACATGCGCGCGCTGTTCGATGCCAGTCCCGACGCGATGTGGGTGACCGATCGCCATGGTGTGTTGCTGAAGTGCAACGACCGCGCGAACCACGTGTTCGGGATGCCGTCGGAGAAGATGATCGGGTATACCGCCGCACAAGCGATGGATGCGGCGAACACCACCTTCGCCGGCAAGTCGCGAACCATGAACCTTGCCGTACTGAACTCTCGACAGCGCCAACGGGCGGTGCTGCCGCTGGCGCTGCCTGGCGGCAACACGCAGGATCTGGACATCATCAAGGTGCCGCTGTATGCCAGCGATGGCGAAGTGCGCGGCATACTCAACACGGCGCGCGACATCAGCGAACGCCTGCAGACGGAAGAGCGGCTGCGGCTGTGGGCGCACGCATTCCAGCATGCGACCTTCGCCGTCGCCATGTTCGATGCGCGCAGCAAATGCATCACCACGGCCAATCCCGCTTTCGCCCGGGAACGCGGCTATACGCCCGAGGAAATGGTGGGCATGCCGGTCGATGCGCTGTATCCGGAAGATTTGCTGGAAGAACGGCAGCGGGTGCGACACGACATCAACAAGCTCGACCACGCGATGACCGAAACCGAGCAGGTCACGCGCGACGGCCGGCGTTTCCCCGTGCTGCTGGATATCTCGATCACGCACGACGCCGATGGTGAGGCGCAATACGTCATCGTGTACGCGCAGGACATCAGCGACCGCAAGCGCACCGAAAGCGAGTTGCGGTTGGCGGCGGTCGCGTTCCAGTCCCAGGCTTCGCTGGTGGTGATGGACCCCGACCGGGTGATCCAGCGCGTCAACGGCGCGTTTGCGTCGCTGACCGGCTACGAGCCCGATCAGGCGATCGGGCAGCCGTTCTCGTTGCTGCGATCGCGGCACCACGACGAGCTTTTCCACCAGCACATGTGGGACCAGGTCCGGCGCGACGGAATCTGGCAAGGCGAGCAATGGATCCAGGTCAGGCAGGGCCAACCCAAGGTGGTCCGCGCGGTGGTGTCGGCGGTCGCCGATGCCGCAGGCAATGCGACGCACTACATCTGCTCGATGATCGATTTGACCAGTGAGCGCGAAGCGCACGCCAGCGTCGATCACATGACTTTCTTCGATTCGCTGACGGACCTGCCCAACCGGCACTTCCTGCACGGACGCCTGCAGCATCTGCTGGAAGACGGTGACTCGCGTGGCGGTGCGCTGCTGATGTTCGACCTCGATCATTTCAAGCGGGTGAACGACCTGCGCGGCCATGCTGCCGGCGACGCGCTGCTGGCGCTGATCGCGCAACGGCTCCGTCACTTGCAGGACGACCGTTTCATGTTGAGCCGTTTCAGCGGCGGTACTTTCGCGCTGCTGGCGGATTGCGGCGCCGACCAGCCGAGCGCGACCCCGAAGCAGGCTTGGGTCTGGGCCGAACGCCTGCGTCAGGCGCTGCGGGAACCGTTCCAGTTGGGGGGCGACACGCCGGTCACGATCAGCATCAGCATCGGCTGGACCGAACTGGTTCCGGGTCATGGCACACCGGAATCCGTACTCAAGGAAGCCGAGTTGGCGATGTACCGCGCCAAGGCTGCCGGTCGCGATCAGGTGTGCCGGTTCGAGCCTGCGATGCACGCCGAGCTGGTGCACCACGAAGAGTTGGTGCAGGACCTGCGCCGCGCGATCATCGACGAAACCTTCGATCTGCACTTGCAGGCGCAGGTGGATCGCGCAGGGCAAGTGATCGGCGCCGAAGCCCTGCTGCGCTGGATGCGTCCTTCGGGTGAGCGCGTGCCGCCGGACCTCTTCATTCCCATTGCCGAAGACAACGGATTGATTTTCCCGCTGGGCGACTGGGTGCTGCGGCGCGCCTGCACCTATCTCGTCGCGTGGTCCGCGCAAACCTCGCTGTGCGACCTGTCGCTTGCGGTGAACGTGAGCGCGCGGCAGTTTGCGCAGGTCGGATTCGTGGACAGCGTGCGTGGCGCCTTGTCGACCACGGGCGCGGTCGCGTCGAGGCTCAAGCTGGAGATCACCGAAACGGCGGTGCTGGAAGACTTCCACGAAACCGCGGCGAAGCTGGCCGAATTGCGCGCGATCGGCGTCAAGGTTTCGCTGGACGATTTCGGCACCGGGTATTCATCGCTTGCCTATCTGACGCGCCTGCCGCTGGATCAATTGAAGATCGACCGTTCGTTCGTGGACCGGCTGACGGAGGATCGCAACGACGCAATGGTCGCGCAAACCATCATCGGGATGGGTCGGGGGCTCGGTCTGGACGTAATTGCGGAAGGCGTGGAAACCGAGGCCCAGCGGAATTTCCTGATGGCGCAAGGCTGCGACGCGTTCCAGGGCTACCTGATCGCGCGGCCCATGCCGCGCGAGGCATTCGAAGCGTTGCTGGATGAGCATGTGTATGCACGGCAAATGGCGGGTGGTCCGCGCCAGCCGGGCAGTCCCCGTACGGGCCAGCGCCAGCGCAGCGTCGGCTGAGGCGACTGCGGCGCGCAGCAACGTTCACGGATCGCGAATCACCAGCAACCGGCGCTCGGTCATGTCCTCGATCGCGTAGCGGATGCCTTCGCGCCCGAAACCGGATAGCTTCACGCCGCCATACGGCATGTTGTCCACGCGGAAACTCGGGATGTCGCCGACTACCACGCCGCCTTCGATCAACGTGTCCCACGCGCGCATCGCGTGCATGAGGTTGTCGGTGAACACGCCAGCCTGCAGGCCGTAGTCGGATTCGTTGACGGCGGTGAGTGCCGCGTCGAAATCGTCGAATGGTTCGAGCAGCGCGACCGGACCGAACGCCTCCACGCAATTGAGCTTTGCCGCGTGCGGCACGTTTTCGAGCACGGTCGCGTCCAGCATGCTGCCGTTGCGCTTGCCGCCGCACAGGATTTTCGCGCCCACCTTCTTCGCTTCCGCGATCCAGCCTTCCAGTCGTCGCGCGGCGGCTTCGTCGATCATCGGGCCGAGGAAGGTTTCGGGGTCCTTCGGATCGCCGGCCTTCAGTTTTTTTGTTGCCGTGACGAAGCGTTTTTTCACCTCGTCGTACAGCGATGTGTGCACGAGGATGCGCTGCACGCCGATGCAGCTTTGTCCGGATTGGTAGAAGCTGCCCGAGACCAACCGCGAAATCACGAAATCGAGACGCGACTTCTGGTCGGCATCGACGATACACGCGGCGTTGCCGCCGAGTTCCAGCACCACCTTCTTCTTGCCGGCGCGGGCCTTTAGTTCCCAGCCGACCTGGCCACCCGTGAACGACAGCAGCTTCAGGCGTTCGTCCTCGATGAAGGGATCGGCGTCTTCCACCCGGCAGGGCAGGATCGAGAACGCGCCCTCGGGCAGTCCGGTTTCGGTCAGCACCTCGCCGATGATCAGTGCGCCGATCGGCGTGCGTTCGGACGGCTTCAAAACGAACGGACAACCTGCTGCGATTGCCGGTGCGACCTTGTGCGCGACGAGGTTCAGCGGGAAATTGAAGGGTGTGATGAACGAACAAGGCCCCAGCGGCACGCGCTTGACGAAGCCGCGATAGCCTTTTGTGCGCTCGGAGATTTCGAGGTTGACGATTTCGCCATCGATGCGAGTGGATTCGTCGGCGGCGATGCGGAAAGTGTCGATCAGGCGTTCGGCTTCACCTTGCGAATCCTTGATCGGCTTGCCGGCTTCCACGCACAGCGCGTAGGCGAGATCGTCCTTGCGCCTGCGCATGCTCTCCACGCAGTGTTCGAGCACCGCGCGGCGCTGGTACGGCTTCATCGCGGCCATGGGCGCGGCGGCTTTCGCGGCGGCGGCGATTGCCTGCTCGATCGCGTTCGCGTCCGCCATGGCGACGCGCGTCGCGACCTTGCCGGAATATTTGTCCAGCACCGGCAAGTCGGTGTTGGCGTGCACCGGTTTGTTGGCGAGGTAATAGGGATAGCGTGATTCAAGTTTTGGCGTCTTCGCCATCGTGATGTGTCCTGAAAAGGTGATTCCGGCTGCAGATTGTCGAGAGCGCACCGTATCGAAACCGTGTATGTCGGCGGATGCGATCAGTCGTGATCGTCCACGTGCAGCGGTAGTTCGCCATCGGCAAGCCGTGCACGCACGCGTGCACCGGACGCCACGTTTTGCACCGAGCGCAGCACGTTGCCGGATTCATCGAACAGGATTGCATAGCCGCGCTTCAATACATCGAGGGGGCTGACCGCGTGCAGGGCGCGTGCAAGTTCCGCCAGCCGCTGCCGACGGCGCTCGCCGCAATGTTTCCACGCGGCCATTAGCCGCCGTTGCAGGTCCGCGTTGCGCTGCGTCAGTTGCTGCAGGCGCGCTTGCGGATGTCGGGACAGCAATCGCATCCGGGCATGGCCGAGGCGGATCGCCGCGCGTTCGCGCGCGAGGGCCTGCGCGCGCAGCAGGCGCTCGTGCAATCCGGTCATCCGCTCGCGGCCCATTGCGAGACGCTGCTGCGGCCGCTGCGTGTGCAGCCGCGTCGCAAGATGGTCGACCCGCTGCATCAGGTCCTGTGCGCGCCGCAGCCGACCCGTGCGCAGGCGACTGTCGAGGTGCGCCAGCATCCG
>JAICIW010000373.1 GCA_025928735.1 Rhodanobacteraceae bacterium
CGGAAGCATGACTTCCGACCCTCTTGCAATTCCTGAACTCGTCAGTATAATTTACCCCATTAACCCTCATGGCGAAGCCGGTTCCGACCCCGGAACCGCGCGGGAACCTTCACGAGGGCTTGGCACTCGAAAAGCTAGAGTGCCAATACAGACGAGTGGGGTACATAAGGATGAGCGAAGCTCTGGTCGCCAACAACCTGCCGATTCCCAGTGTCGTCGGCAGCCTCGATGCCTACATCGGCGCGGTCCATCGCATCCCGGTACTGGCCGCCGACGAGGAACACGAGCTCGCGCAGCGTTATCGTGAAGACGAAGACCTCGATGCCGCGCGCAAGCTGGTGATGTCGCACTTGCGGTTCGTGGTGCACGTCGCTCGCGGCTATTCGGGTTATGGCCTGCAGATGTCCGACCTGATCCAGGAAGGCAATATCGGCCTGATGAAGGCGGTGAAGCGTTTCGATCCCGACCATGGCGTGCGGCTGGTCAGTTTCGCGGTGCACTGGATTCGCGCCGAAATGCACGAATTCATCCTGCGCAACTGGCGCATCGTCAAAGTCGCCACGACCAAGGCCCAGCGCAAGCTGTTCTTCAACCTGCGCAAATCCAAGAAGCGCCTCGGCTGGATGAACATGGAAGAGGTGCGCGGGATCGCCAAGGATCTGGGCGTGCCCGAAGCCACCGTGCTGGAAATGGAATCGCGCCTGTCGGGCCGTGATATCGGCTTCGATGCGCCCACCGAATCCGACGACGATGCGCCGCCCGCACCGGTGGCGTACCTGGAAGACCACGGCGCCGATCCATACCTGCAACTTGCCGATGCCGATCAGGAAGAACATCAGCTCGGCACCTTGCAGCACGCCATGGCCAAACTGGACGACCGTACCCGCGACATCATCCGCCGTCGCTGGCTGGCCGAAGACAAGGCGACGCTGCAGGACCTCGCCGACGATTACGGCGTGTCGGCCGAGCGCATCCGTCAGCTCGAAGCCAATGCGATGAAGAAGATGCGCGGCGCCTTCGCGGCGTAGCACAGGCTCTCAAAGAGCCAAGCAAAACGGCCGCCTCGTGCGGCCGTTTTGCTGCAAGAAACGGGTCAGGTTCACTTTTGCTGAAGCTCGGGTGACTTCCGTCGGCACAAAAAAGTGAACCTGACGCCGTACTTTCCCCGTTTCAATACAGATCGACTGGATCGACATCGATCGACCAGCGCAGGCCGCGCGGTTGCGGCAAGGCTTGCAACTGCGGCAGCCATGCCGCGAGCGTCTGCCGCAGTGACGAACGTTGCGACGACTCCAGCAGCAGTTGCGCGCGATGCCGGCCGGCGCGCAGCGGCATGGGCGCGGCCAGCGGGCCATTGACGCGCACAGCGTGTTCGCGACGCTTCGGGTCGGATTGATTCGAGGCTGTAATGTGCGCAATTGCCTCGCGCGCGGCGATCATGAATCCATCGAGCACATCGCGCCGCGCGCATTCGGCGCGCAGCAGCGCCATGTGCGCGAACGGCGGCAGTCCGGAGGCAAGCCGGTCGCCGAGTTCCAGCGCGGCCGCGGCGTCGTACCCGCCCTTCAGCAGGGTTACAAGCAATGGGTGTCCGGGTTCATGGGTTTGCAGCCATACCGCGCCCGGTTTGTCGGCGCGTCCTGCGCGTCCCGCGACCTGCACGATCAATTGCGCAAGCCGTTCCCCGGCGTGGAAATCGACACTGTGCAGGCCTTCATCCACGCCCACGATCGCGACGGTGGTGAGGTTCGGCAGGTCGTGGCCCTTCGCCAGAATCTGGGTGCCGACCAGGATCGCAGGCTTGCCTTCCGCCAGCTTGTTGAAAATTTTCGCGAACGCATCGCGCCGGCGGGTGCTCTCGCGATCGATGCGCAAAACGGGAATCTCCGGATAGCGCGCGGCGAGGGCTTCCTCCAATCGCTCGGTGCCCTGGCCTTGCGGAATCAGTGCATCGGTGTGGCAATTCGGACACGTTTCGGGCGCGCGTTCGCTGTGCCCGCAGTGATGGCACAGCAGTTGTCGCCGTCCGCGATACAGCGTCAGTGGTTTTTCGCAAAGCGGACACGCCGCGTGCCAGCCGCATGCGTGGCAAAGCAGCACCGGCGCGTAACCACGGCGGTTCTTGAAGACCAGCGCCTGGTCGCCGCGTGCGATGGTGGCGTCCAGCGCATCCAGTAATGCGGGCGACAGACCGTGCGCGAGTTTCAATCCGCGCAGGTCCAGCACGTGTACCGGCGAGGGTGGCCGTGCGTGCGCGCGGTGGTGCAGGCGCAGTCGGGTGTAGCGTCCACCTTCGACGTTCGCCAGGGTTTCTAGTGAAGGCGTGGCGCTGCCCAGCACGATCGGCACGCCGAGCGATTGCGCGCGCATCAGCGCGAAGTCGCGCGCGTGGTAGCGAAAACCCTCCTGCTGCTTGTACGAAGCGTCGTGTTCCTCGTCGACCACGATCAGGCCC
>JAICIW010000352.1 GCA_025928735.1 Rhodanobacteraceae bacterium
CTGACGAGGGGCGAGGACGGCGTATGGACCAGCACGCTGGGCTGGACGGGGCGCCCGGACGGCAAACGCGTGTCATTCGATTGCGACAAGGGCAAGATTCATTTCGCCAGCGTCCCGGGCCGGCAAATCCCGCTCGAAGTAACAAACATCACCTTCCAGGGCGCGGGTGTCCGGCTGGCGGGGCGACTGGTGATGCCGCAAGGCAGCGGACGCGTGCCGATCGTGGTCCTGGTGCACGGCTCGGAACACGATTCCGCGCTGAAATATTATTCCCTGCAACGCCAGCTGCCCGCCGTGGGCATCGGCGTGTTCGTTTACGACAAGCGCGGCACCGGCAAGTCGGGCGGGCTGTATACGCAAAACTACCTGTTGCTGGCCGACGATGCGATTGCTGCAATGAACGAGGCCAAACGGCTTGCGGGGACGCGTGCCGGTCGCATCGGCTACCAGGGTGGCAGCCAAGGCGGCTGGGTCGCTCCGCTGGCGGCGAAGATAGCGCCCGTGGATTTCGTGATCGTCGGGTTTGGATTGGCAGTTTCGCCGCTCGACGAGGTTCGCGAAGCTACCGCCTTCGATTTGACCAGCCGCGGCTACGGCCCCGACGTGGTCGCCAAGGCGATGCACATAGCCGATGCCGTGTCGGCCGTCATCGTCAGCGATTTCCGGAAGGGCTACGACCAGCTCGACGCCGTGAAGGCAAAGTACGGCAAGGAACCGTGGTTCAAATACGTGCGCGGCGACATCGCGTTCTACCTGCTCGAAACACCTGAAGCCAAGCTTCGCGAACAAGGCCCCGTGTTGCTGGCCGGCGTTCCGGCGAATTACGACCCCATGCCGGTGCTGCGCAATCTCGATACGCCGCAACTCTGGATATTGGCCGCCGACGACCATGATGCGCCGAGCGCAGAGACGGAGCGGCGCCTGCGCGCGTTGCAGGCCAAGGGCAAGCCGATCACGGTCGCGGTATTCCCGAATACCGAACACGGCATCTACGAGTTCGAAACCAAGCCGGACGGCACCCGCGTCGACACGCGCAACCCGGAAGGCTATTTCGCGATGATGCGCGATTTCATCATGCACGGACGACTCGATACGCGACGGTACGGCACCAGTACGATCCATCGGCCAGCAGACACATCCGCGAGTGCGGGCGCGCGCCATTGATGCTTGAACCGGCCCCATCGCGAATGGGCGCCCATTGCCATCGAGGGATGATGCGCGACGCGAGAGGGCATGAAATGCCTGCTGTCAGGCGATCCGTTGCCATGTGCGAACCTTTGCTCCTGTCCGGCACCGACCTTGAATAGAGGATCGCTTGTCGACGGCCTGACCCGCTACTTGCTGCCGCGAGGTAGGCCAGCTTGCAGCAGACCGACCGTTACAATGCGCGGATGTCTCTCGTTCAATTGCAACGCGTCGACTTCAGCGTCGGCGGCCCACTGCTGCTCGAGCATGTCGATTTATCCATCGAAGCGAACGAGCGGGTATGTATCGTCGGGCGCAATGGCGAAGGCAAATCCACCCTCATCAAGCTGATCAGCGGCGAACTGCATGCCGACGACGGCGAGGTACGTGTGCAAAACGGCGTTGTCATGGCGCGCCTGGCGCAAGAGGTACCGCACGCCACCGCCGGCGGCGTATTCGACGTGGTGGCAGAGGGGTTGGGCGACCTCGGTCGCTTGCTGGCGCGTTACCATCACTCGCTGGCCATCGGTGACCTTGAGGCGCTGGGCGACGTCCAGACAAAGATCGAAGCGCAGCATGGCTGGGATCTGAATCGCCGCGTCGACGAAGTCCTGGCCAAGCTGGGACTCCCCGGCGAGATGGATTTTTCCGCGCTGTCCGGCGGCATGAAGCGACGCGTGTTGCTCGCGCAAGCACTGGTCCGCAAACCGGACGTCCTGCTGCTGGACGAACCCACCAACCATCTGGATATCGAGGCCATCGGTTGGCTGGAAACCTTCCTCAAGCAGTTTGCCGGCAGCATCGTCTTCATCACGCATGACCGCAGTTTTGTACGAGCCCTGGCCACACGCATCGTAGAAATCGATCGCGGCGCGCTGACCGACTGGCCCGGCGACTACGACAACTACCTGCGTCGCCGCGAGGAACGCCTGCACGCGGAGAGTCTGGCCAACGCATTGTTCGACAAGAAACTGGCCCAGGAAGAAGTGTGGATCCGCCAAGGCATCAAGGCGCGGCGCACGCGCAACGAAGGTCGGGTGCGCGCATTGCAGGCGCTGCGCAACGAGCGCTCGAAACGACGCAACCTTGCCGGCAACGTGAAGATGACGCTGGGACATACCCACGCCTCAGGCAAGAAGGTCATTGACCTCAAACATGTCACCCACGGCTTCGACGGCCGCGTGTTGATCGACGACCTGAGCACCACGGTGATGCGCGGCGATCGCATCGGCATCATCGGCCCGAACGGTACCGGCAAAAGCACCCTGCTGAAGATCATGCTGGGTGAGTTGGTTCCGCAGCGCGGCACGGTCGAGCTCGGCACCAGCACGCAGATCGCGTATTTCGACCAGCACCGCCTGCAACTGGATAACTCACTCAATGCCATTGACAACGTCGCTGGCGGTCTCGAATTCATCGAGCTCAACGGCCAGCGCAAGCACATCATTGGCTACCTGCAGGATTTCCTGTTTTCGCCGGAACGCGCGCGTGCGCC
>JAICIW010000208.1 GCA_025928735.1 Rhodanobacteraceae bacterium
AAGCGCGGCAAGAAGGTCGAGGAACTGGGTCATGGCGGCTAAGAAAGAAACCACCACCGGCACCGTGAAGGTGCGTCTCGTGGGCGGCCTGCGCGGCGTGCAGTCGCGGCACCGCCTGAGCGTGAAGGCGCTGGGCCTGAATCGCACCGGCGACGTGCGCGAGTTGAAGGACAGCCCGCAGGTGCGCGGCCTGATCAATACGGTCAACTACCTGGTCCGGGTCGAGGAGTAAGTCATGCGTTTGAACACATTGAAACCCGGCAAGGGCGCGCGCAAGGAGCGCCGCCGTGTCGCGCGCGGCATCGGCTCGGGCCTCGGCAAGACCGCGGGCCGCGGCCACAAGGGTCAGCATGCGCGTGCGGGCAACACCCACACGGTCGGCTTTGAAGGCGGCCAGATGCCGCTGCAGCGTCGCCTGCCCAAGGTCGGCTTCCGCTCGAAGAAGCAGGCCGAATCGCAGCAGGTGTTCCTGTACCAGATCGCAGGCCTGAAGAAGGATGCGATCGACTTGACCGTGCTACGCGAAGCGAAGCTGGTCGATGGCCGCGCCAAGCGCGTCAAGATCGTCAAGAAGGGCGAGATCGGCCGCGCGGTGAAGGTGTCCGGGATCCTGGCGACCGCAGGCGCGAAAGCGGCGATCGAAGCTGCCGGCGGCTCGGTGGAGTAAGCATTTTGGCCGCAAGCAACACATCGACCAACCCGCTGGCCCAGTTCGGCAAGATGACCGAGCTGCGTCAGCGCCTGCTGTTCCTGGTCGGCGCGCTGGTCGTGTTCCGGCTGGGTTCGTTCATCCCGGTGCCGGGCGTCAATCCCGAAGCCATGACCCGGATGATCGAGCAGGGCGGCGGCCTGTTGAACATGTTCAACATGTTCTCGGGCGGCGCGCTGGCGCGCTTCTCGCTGTTCGCATTGGGCGTGATCCCGTACATCTCCGCATCCATCGTGGTGCAGATGATGGGTTCGGTGCTGCCGAGCTGGCAGGCGCTGAAAAAGGAAGGCCAGTCAGGCCAGCGCATCCTCACCAAGTACACCCGCTGGGGTACGGTCGGCCTGTCGGCCTTCCAGGCGTTCGGCATTGCGATGGCGCTGCAGAAGGAGGGCCTCTCGGGCGGCGTACCGATCGTTTACAATCCGGGCTTCGGTTTCATCTTCGCCTCGGTGATCGGCCTCACCGCCGGCAGCATGTTCCTGATGTGGCTGGGCGAGCAGATGACCGAGCGCGGCATCGGCAACGGCATCTCGCTGATCATTTTCGCCGGCATCGTCGCAGGGCTTCCGCAGGCGCTGACGCAGACGTTCACGATGGCCAGCAACGGCGAGTTGTCGCCGATCAAGGTGCTGCTGGTGGTGGTGATCGTGTTGGCGGTGACTGCGTTCTGCGTGTTCATGGAAAGTGCGCAGCGCCGGATCACGGTGAACTATGCGCGACGCCAGGGCGGTTCCAAGGCTTACCAGAACCAGAGTTCGCACCTGCCGCTGAAGATCAACATGTCGGGCGTGATCCCGCCGATCTTTGCCTCCTCGCTGATCCTGTTCCCGGCCACGGCGTCCACATGGTTCTCCAATGCCAGCCAGATGCACTGGTTGCAACGCCTGACCACGGCCCTGTCGCCGGGCGAGCCGCCGTACATGATCCTGTACGCCGGCATGATCATTGTTTTTGCGTTTTTCTACACCGCGATCGTGTTCAACTCGCAGGAAACCGCGGACAACCTGAAGCGTTCGGGTGCGCTGATTCCGGGCTTGCGTCCGGGCAAGGCGACCGCAGATTACATCGATGCGGTGCTGACACGCCTGACCGGCGCCGGCGCCGTCTATCTTGCGGCGGTGTGTCTGATCCCGACGTTCATGCAGACCGAATGGCACGTGCCGTTCTACTTCGGCGGCACCTCGCTGCTGATCGTGGTGGTGGTGGCCATGGATTTCCGGGCGCAGGTATCCGCGCATCTGGTGTCGCACCAGTACGAGAGTTTGCTGAAGAAGGCCAATCTGCGGCGGGGTTGACGGGAGCAAGTCGCCTGCTGCGCAGGCTGTAAGTGAGTAAAGAGTGAGTCGGAGAGACTGACTTGCTGACAAGGCGCGAAGCGCCCGACTAACAGCGAGCGTAAGCGAGCGACTTCCCCGGTTCCAAGGGCGAGCGGGGCGGGGTTTCCGCTCGGCGGTATTTCAGGCTATAATTAACAGTTTGCCGAATCGGCAACGCATTTCAGGTGGAGTACCCACAACATGGCACGTATCGCAGGCATCAACCTGCCCGTCAACAAGCACGTCTGGGTCGGCTTGCAGAGCATATATGGCATCGGCCGCACCCGTTCGCGCAAGATCTGCGAATCGGCGGGCGTGGACCCGACCACCCAGATCAAATCGCTGTCCGAGGGTGAGGTGGAGAACCTGCGCCGCGAAGTGGCGAAGTTCACCGTGGAAGGCGACCTGCGTCGTGAGGTTGGCATCAGCGTCAAGCGCCTGATGGACCTCGGCACTTATCGCGGTCTGCGCCACCGTCGCGGCCTGCCCGCGCGTGGCCAGCGCACCCGCACCAATGCGCGCACCCGCAAGGGCCCGCGTCGCGCCATCAAGAAGTAGTGCCTCGCGCGCCACAGCAGGCGCGTTGCACGGAAACATTTTTCAACCGGATAACCCATGGACAAACCAGCAGCCAAGTCGAAGAAGAAGACCAAGCGCATCGTCGTTGACGGTGTCGCCCACGTCCAGGCTTCCTTCAACAACACCATCGTCACCATCACCGATCGCCAGGGCAATGCGCTGTCCTGGGCCACCGCGGGTGGCGCGGGTTTTCGCGGTTCGCGCAAGTCCACGCCGTTCGCTGCGCAGGTTGCGGCGGAGAAGGCCGGACGCGTGGCGCTGGATTACGGCGTCAAGTCGCTGGAAGTGCGCATCAAGGGTCCCGGCCCGGGCCGCGAGTCGGCCGTGCGTTCCTTGAACGCGCTCGGCTACAAGGTCACCAACATCATCGACGTCACGCCGATTCCGCACAACGGCTGCCGTCCTCCGAAGAAGCGGAGGGTCTGACATGGCACGCTATCGTGGTCCCACCTGCAAACTCGCCCGTCGCGAAGGCTACGACCTTTCGCTGAAGAGCCCGGCGCGCGCGATCGATTCCAAGTGCAAGTTCGAAAACAAGCCCGGCCAGCACGGCGTCGCGGCCAAGCGTTCGCGTCCGTCCGACTACGCGGTGCAGTTGCGCGAGAAGCAGAAGGTCAAGCGCATCTACGGTGTGCTCGAGCGCCAGTTCGGCAACTACTACAAGAAGGCCACCCAGCTGAAAGGCAACACCGGCGAAAACCTGTTGCGCATACTGGAGGCCCGCCTCGACAACGTCGTGTACCGGATGGGTTTCGCGGTCACCCGTGCCCAGGCGCGTCAGTTGGTGGCGCACAAGTCGATCATGGTCAACGGCAAGAAGGCCAATGTGCCGTCGCTGTCGCTTCGTCCCGGTGACGAGATCAAGCTCACCGAGCGTGCGCAGAAGCAGTTGCGCGTGCAGGAGGCGCTGAAGGTTTCCGAAAGCATGGACCTTCGGCCCGGCTGGATCGAAGTCGACGCGAAGAGTGCGGCGGGCGTGTTCAAGGCCATGCCGGACCGTGCCGAGCTGCCCAGCGACATCAATGAAGCGTTGATCGTCGAGTTGTATTCGAAGTAATGCGTTGTTGCCGGCGTGGCGGGACCTTGCGGTCGCCGCCTGCGCCACCGACGCAAGCCGGACGGCGGTGCCGTTCGGTGTTGATTATCGGAGCCCGAATCCTGCGCGGCTCCACCTGTGATCTTCCGGAGTAGCCCATGGCAGTCTCTTCCACTCAGGTCTTGCGTCCGCGTGGTCTGAAAGTCGAACCCGTCGGACCCAATCACGCGCGCGTCGTCGTCGAGCCGCTGGAGCGCGGCTACGGCCATACGCTCGGCAATGCGCTGCGCCGCGTGCTGCTGTCGTCCATTGCCGGCGCGGCCATCGTCGAGGCCGAAATCGAAGGCGTGCTGCACGAATACACCACGCTCGAAGGTTTGCAGGAAGACGTGATCGAGGTGCTCCTGAACCTCAAGGGTGTCGCGATCCGTCTGAACGGCGCCGAAGAAGCCAATCTCACGCTCTCCAAGAAAGGCAAGGGCGTGGTCACCGCGGGCGACATCACCGTCGACCACACGGTGGAAATCGTCAATCCCGAGCACGTGATCTGCCACCTGACCAAGGACGTCGCGCTGAACATCCGCCTCAAGGCGCGGCGCGGCATCGGCTACCAGCCGGCGGTCAGCCGTACGAATCCGGACGAGGAATCCCGTCCGATCGGGCGCCTGCAGATCGATGCGTCGTTTTGCCCGGTGCGCCGCGTGGCGTATTCCGTGGACGCCGCGCGCGTCGAACAGCGCACCAACCTCGATAAGCTGGTGCTGGACGTCGAGACCAATGGCACCGTGGCGGTGGACGAGGCCGTCCGCCAAGCCGCGCAGACGCTGCATGAGCAGTTGTCGGTGTTCGGCGACTTCAAGAGCCGCGAATCCACCGAGTCCGAGAAGGACAAGACTGGCGTGTCGCCGCTGCTGCTGCGCCCGATCGACGATCTGGAACTCACCGTGCGCTCGGCCAACTGCCTCAAGGCCGAGAGCATCTACTACATCGGCGACCTGGTGCAGAAGACCGAAGTCGAACTGCTGAAGACGCCGAACCTCGGCAAGAAGTCGCTCACCGAGATCAAGGACGTGCTCGGCGCCAAGGGCCTCGCGCTCGGCACCAAGCTCGAGAACTGGCCGCCGGCCGGGATTTC
>JAICIW010000255.1 GCA_025928735.1 Rhodanobacteraceae bacterium
CGCACTTTCGGCTGGCGCCAGATGATTTCGCTTGAGGTAGATGACGCCGAGCGTGTTGGCGGCATTCGCGAATCCGGGGTCGGCCTCGAGCGCCGCGCGGGCGAACCAGTACGCGCGATCGATGTGACCGTTCACCATCACTTCGACCGCGCGGTTGTTCATGTACATCGCGATGACGGTTTGCTTCGAGATTGGCCGGGTCACGGCGTCTGCCATCTGCCGTGACGACAGAAAGTCCACGATCAAGGGCACGTCATCGCCCTGGTAGTACCTGACGCCCGAACTGCGCGGGCCAAGCACCAGATCCACGTGCTGGCTGAGAATGGCGAATCCGGCATTGCGCGTCCAGGTGTCGAAGTGGGACACCTCCTGATAGGTCACCTGGATGTCGAGTTGCCGGGCCAGCGCGGCCGCCATGATGACCAGCGACAGACAATTGCCTTGCCGGGCCGCGAAGGCTTGCGATGCGGTACGGGTCATCTCCGAGTCGTAATCGATCTGGAGTTTGCCGCTCAGCGCATCGAGGAGGGCTCGTCGCGGATCCTCGTGGCGGCTCTGCGGGACGATCTTGGCGGCAACGAAGCGCCGCATCGAAGCATCGACGGCAAAAACGGCGCGGTCGTCGACCGGCTCGGGCGGGGGCTTGAACAGTGCGTCGTGGAAGAGTGGCGTGACATCGCTGGTTCTGGCGGTGGGCACGTTTGCACAACCGGCCAACGACACCGCGAACAGGATTGCAGCGACCCGCAGCAGCAAGATGAAGGCTTTCACCTTCGCCTCCGCAGCGGGCCTGGATCCGCTTGGCGGCCATTCGATGGCCTGCTGCCATCCGCACTATACACCCGGCCTGAGAGCGAAAAGGGTGCGAAATGTTGTCAGGAAAACGAGGCTGGAAAACAAACGATCAGGGACGCAGCGCCATTTCAGGCGTTACGCGGCTCGTTCCGTTGAGGGCCCCGGCTTGTCGGCAAGTTCGCGTCCGCTGATGCTGTTGGGCTCAAGATAAACGCTGGTGATGAACTCCCCGGAATGGGGACGGTTGTACACGGCCATGAGTGACAGTCCTCGTAATCCACCGTAAAAAGTGGGACGGAGGTAATCAAGCAAGTGATGTGCACACGTCGGCCGGGCGCTTCAGCCGTCAGTTCGAGCCTGTTTTGATGCGTCGGCGTTCTTGGCCGCTTCGCGCTGTGCACGCTTCTTCGCGTCCTTTTCCTCCAGTTTCTTCTTCTTGGCGATTTCGCGTTGGCGTTTTTCAAAGGAATAATTGGGCTTGGCCATGAGCAATCCATATGGGCTGGAGCGTCCAGTTTAGGGAAACATGGCCGCCGGACAAACTACGCGTCGGATTGAATGCCCGCGTATCACTTGCTGACAGGCAAGGCGGTCGCCGAAAAGGAGGCTCCCATAAGCGACATCGCCGCTGCTTCCGCAACTTTGATCCCGTCGACCGCGGCGGAAAGAATCCCGCCCGCGTAGCCTGCGCCTTCACCGGCCGGGTACAGGCCTTGGGTGTTGAGGCTTTGCAGGTGTCCGGGGTCGCGGCGAATGCGGATGGGTGAAGACGTGCGGGTTTCGACGCCGGTGAGGACGGCGTCCGGCAACGCGTAGCCGCGAATCTGGCGCGCGAAGATCGGGATGGCGGCGCGGATGGCGGCGATGGCGTAATCGGGCAGGGCGGTGGAAAGGTCGGTCAGGTGCACGCCGGGCTGATAGGAAGGCGTGACGTCGCCGAGCGCTTGGGTCGCGCGGCCTGCGCGGAAATCTTCGATGCGTTGCGCCGGCGCGGTGTAATCGCCGCCGCCGAGTTCGAAGGCGCGCGATTCCCAATGCCGCTGCAGCGCGACGCCGGCCAGCGGGCCTTCGCCATAAGCTGCGTAGTCGGCGGGCGTGATGTCGCACACCAGCGCCGCGTTGGCGTTGCGCTCGTTGCGGGAATACTGGCTCATGCCGTTGGTCACCACGCGGCCGGCTTCACTGGTCGCGGCCACCACGGTGCCGCCGGGGCACATGCAGAAACTGTAGACCGAGCGGCCGCGGTCGCCGTGGTGGACGAGGTGATAGTCGGCCGCGCCGAGGATGGGATGGCCGGCCTGCGGGCCGAAGCGCGCGCGATCGATCAAGGATTGCGGGTGTTCGATCCGGAAGCCGATCGAGAACGGTTTGGGTTCCAGGTACACGCCGCGCGCGTGCAGCATCGCGAAGGTGTCGCGGGCGCTGTGGCCCAGCGCCAGGATGACGTGGTCGCTGCGCAGGGCTTCGCCGCCGGCGAGGCGCACGCCGCGCACATGGCGTGCGTCGTGCGCGTCGCTTTCGACAACCAGGTCGTCCACGCGGCGGCCGAAACGGATTTCACCGCCCAGCGCGGTGATGTGCGCGCGCAGTTTTTCCACCACACCGACCAGCCGGAACGTGCCGATGTGCGGCTTGCTGACGTAGAGGATTTCTTCCGGTGCGCCGGCGTCCACGAATGCCTGCAGCACCTTGCGGTCGTAGTGCCGCGCATCATGGATGTTGCTGTGCAGCTTGCCATCGGAAAACGTGCCCGCGCCGCCTTCGCCGAACTGCACGTTGGAATCCTCGTGCAACTGGCGTTGACGCCACAAGTCCCAGGTGTCCTGCGTGCGCTCGCGCACCGCCTTGCCGCGTTCCAGCACGATCGGCGCAAGACCCGCTTCGGCGAGGGTGAGCGCCGCGAAGATGCCGCAAGGCCCGAAGCCGATGACAATCGGGCGGTGCTCCGGTTGCCTGGTTGCTGGCGCGAGGGGGTGATAGCGCGCGTCGGGCGCGATCTGCAGATCACGGCTATCCGCATGCCGCGCGAGCAGCGCGGCTTCGTCCTCGACTTCAAGCTCCAGCGTGTAGATCAGCGTGATGGCGCCACGCTTGCGCGCATCGTAGCCGCGGCGGAACACGCTGAACCCGCGCAAGGCATCGCGCGCGATGCCGAGCCGCGCGCAGATGGCGGCGGGCAACGCGTCGGGTGCGTGGTCGAGCGGGAGTTTGAGATTGGTGAGGCGCAGCATGCGTGTACTTGGCAAGCAGTTGTGTCAAAAAAATTTCGTCAATCCGGGTTCGCTTGCGATGAAACTGCAGGCGCTCCGGAATGACGAGGGAAAAGGTACTGCTGATATATGGCGCGAGTAGTTGCGTTCAACGATAACGACATCGACCGAAAAGGGAACGAAGGCAACCGACTGAAGCCCGCGGCGGAGCGCGCAGCTGCATCACTCCGTCACCGCTGCCGTCTGCGCGTCACACGGCGATGGTATGGCCCGCGCCGGACGTAGTGTGGCCGGCGTGTCGCGCTTGCGCGAATGGGGTTGGCGCGCAAAGGCGCATTTCACCGCAACGCTCAGGTTTTTGCGGGGGCCGGCACGAAGAAAATCTCTCGCACTTCGACCGGCATGCGGCACGCTTTGACGGCCCTGCGCGCCCATGCCAGCGCCTCGTCCAGGGTTGCGGTTTCCACGATCGTGATGCCGCCCACCAGTTCCTTGGTTTCCAGGTACGGTCCGTCGCTAACGTGCACGTCGCCATCGGGTTGGGCGCGCAGTGTGTGGGTTGCGCCCAAGCCCCCGGCAAACCTCCGGACGCCGGCCGCGATCATCTCGCGATTGAGCGCGTGGATTTCCTCGACCATCGCTTCGTCCTGTGTGGACGGATCGAAGTTGTCGGGGAGGTATCCGGCAATCAGGTAGTGCGGCATGTTCGTCTCCCGGCTTGATTTCCGACGGCCATTTGTCGTGCCTTCACCGCTGCGACGAATGGCAGCGCCGAAAGTCGACAAGGCCCCCGAAAAGAATTGCCCTCCAGAGATCATTGCGTGCCTTCGGCCACGCACCGCTGCGCTGCACCTTTCGGCGCGGCATCCGCAGGCCATGTCAATGCGGTCAGCGTCACTTTGTCCTCGCCTTGGAAAGATCGTGCCGAGTGGCCCAACTGCAATAGATAAGCGCCGGCCGGGCGCTTCCATTGCTGGCCGCGGCTGTCGAAATTCACCAGCAGGCGCGGATCGGCGGTGACGGTCAGATGCGTGGACTGGCCGGGCTGCAGGC
>JAICIW010000358.1 GCA_025928735.1 Rhodanobacteraceae bacterium
GATGTGGTCGGAGAGATAGCGCTTCAGCGGATAAAGATCCTTCGGCGTCGGTACGCCCAGATCCTTGATGACTTCGGCGAAGCCGGCCGTGTGCGTCATCAGGTCGCGCATCGTGATCGGCTTGCCGAATTTCTCCGGAATCTTGAAGTCCAGATACTTGTTGACGTCCGCGTCGAGATCGATCTTGCCCGCGGCGACTTGCTGCATCACCGCCGTCCAGGTGAACAGCTTGGAGATCGAACCGATCCGGAACAGCGTCTTGTCCGCGACCACCGGCGTGCGCTTGGAGACGTCGGCGTAGCCGTAGCCCTGCGCGAAGATCAATTTTCCGTCCTTCACCACCGAGACCACGCCGCCTGCGATGTCGTTGCGCTCCAGCATGTACGGCACCAGCCCATCGAAGAACGTGCCGAGGTCCTGCGCGTCCAAGGTTGGCGTCGCACCGGCTGCCATCGGTGTGCTCGCTTCAGCTGGTGGCGCCGGTGGCGCGGGCTGCGCCGTGGAAGTGGCGGCCGCGGGTTTGCCGGCAACGGCGGACGGGACTTGCGCAAGACACGGCGCGCATATGCCGGCGAGCAACAGCAGCGAGGCGAGGCGCTTCAACATGACATGTCTCCTGTGACGTATGGGCGTTGAACCGGCATTGTTGCGGGCGTTCGAGACGGCGTGCGGACCGCGAATGCGGCGCTCCGCATGCTTCGCGAGCCGACATCTTCAGGCCGTATGCGGCGTCCCTGGCTCAGAAATTCCTGCTGACCGAAACGCCGAACGTTCGCGGCGTGATGATCGTCGCGTTGTCTTCCATTCTGCCGGTGACCGGATTGGGTTCCCCCGCGACCGGCACGTAGTTCTGGAAGGTGCTCGCCTGCACGATGCCGCGCTGGTTGGTCAGGTTCTTGATGTAGACGTCGATGTTCCACGGGCCACGATTCATGCCCGCGCGCAGATTGATGGTGTGGTAGCCCGGAATGGTCGGGCTCGACGGCAGCGGCGGCAGCATGCCCGGAATCGGATAGCTGAAAGCGAAGTCGGTGGAACGCTCGTCGACATACTGGTAGCTCGCGCCCACGTAGCCGTGCCAGCCGCCGCCCAGCGCGAAATCATAATCGCCGTTGAGGCCGAGCGTGAATCGCGGGGCGTAGGGCAGCGGGTCGCCGCGCTTCCCGTTGGACGGGTACGGTGCATCCTTCGTCAACGTGGCATCGTTGTACGAAGCATTGGTCGACAACTTGAGGCCCGGCGCCGGAATCCACGAGATGGTGGCTTCGATTCCCTTGCTCTGGGCTTGCCCGCCGCTGGTCAGGAAAGTGAAATTGTTTTCGAAAGTGGTCAGCGGAATCTTGGTCCAGTCGATGTAGTACGCGGACAAGTCCACCATCAGCCGGTCATCGGGCGACGTCGATTTCAGGCCCAACTCGTAATTGGTGAGCTTGGTCGGACTGAACGTCGCCGGCACGTTGGGCACGCCGATCGGAACAATGTTCGGGCCGCCGGGCAGGAAGCCGGACGCGACCCGCGCGTACAGCATGTTGTTGTCGTTGATGTGGAATGTCGGCGTCAATGAAAACGTGGTGCTGCTGTCGGAAG
Source organism: Rhodanobacteraceae bacterium (assembly GCA_025928735.1). Classification (GTDB taxonomy): domain Bacteria; phylum Pseudomonadota; class Gammaproteobacteria; order Xanthomonadales; family Rhodanobacteraceae; genus 66-474. The sequence continues at coordinate 1,588 of JAICIW010000358.1, forward strand.
AACGCTTGTCGAGCAACACGGTCGGCGGAACACCGCCGAAAAGAAGTCCATATCCGATTTCGGTGTAGTGCTGCTTGTCGTGGCTGTAGCGCAAGCCTGCTTCCACGTCGAAGCGATCGGTCACGTGCCAGGTAATGCTTCCGTATGCGGCGTAGGCCTCATAGGTACTCGGCTGCAGGTCGCCACCGATGGGGATGCCGAACGGCGAGGGCTGCGGCGTGCCGCTGTAGTAATCGCTCGCGTAGATGTCCTGCGCGTTGTCGCCGGTCTCGCGGGTCCAGAACACGCCGCCCAGCCATTCCACCGTCTGCGATTTCGGTGATGACAGGCGGAATTCCTGGGTGACCTTGGTCTGGGGGATCGTGGCCTTTTCCAGCGTGCCGTACGGCTGGCCATTGGCCTGCGGTCCCAGGTACAAAAGCGAGGTCGCGTCGGTGTAGCTGACCGCATCGAGCGTGCTGTAGCTGCTCGACGACATCAGTTTCGCCCAGCCGAAATCGCTGTTGAAGGTCACGTTGTAGAGACGGTAACGCCCGGCGAAAACATCCCCGCCCAGCGTGGCGTTACGCTGCTGCAGGTCTCCGTAGACCGGCTGCAGCGTGTCGGGGTCAAGGGCCACGGTCGCGGAACCCGCGGCATCGAGGTTTTGTGCCAGCGCGGTCACGCGCAGCGAGGTCTTGTCGGTGGGTGTCCACAACAGCGACACGCGCCCGCCCTTGATCTTGCTTTCGTTGACGTCCGTCTTGCCGCGTCCGGCATCGTCGACGAAGCCGGGATCGGTCTCGTCGTACACATTCGCGCGGATCGCCAGTTTGTCCTTGACCAGCGGCAAATTCACCATGCCGTGCACGTCGAAACCGTTGCCGCCACCATCCACGCCGGTGCCGCCCAGTTGCAGGCGCCCGGAATAGTTTTCGGTGTCGGGCGGAATGGTGATGAACCGGATCACGCCGCCCAGCGCACCCGCGCCGTAGAGTGTGCCCTGCGGACCCCGCAGCACTTCGATCCGTTCGACGTCGGCGGGATCGAGA
>JAICIW010000383.1 GCA_025928735.1 Rhodanobacteraceae bacterium
CAGCGCGCCGGCCTTGTCGGCCGCCAGCAGCTTGTTCTGGAACTGCGCCGAGAGCGTCGAGATTTGCTCGTTGTAATGCTTCAGCTTGGCCTTGTCGGCGCTGGAAAGCTTGGCGCCGTTGTGCACGAATTCCTTGTAGTCGTATTCCAGCAAGCGCGCGGATTCCGGATCGAGCTTCAGCGTGTCGCGCCGGTCGTAGAGCTTCTGGATGCGGTCGAACAGTTTCGGATTCAGGTAGATCGCGTCCTGGTGCGCGGCCAGTTTCGGCGCTTCGGTTTCCTGCACCTTCTGCAGCGTGGGATTGGTGTCGGCGCCGGCCAGCAGGCCGAACACCTGCATCACGCGATTCAGCATCGCGCCGGTTTTTTCCATCGCGACGATGGTGTTCTCGAAGGTCGGCGCCGCCGGGTTGTTGGCGATCTTCTCGATCTCGGCCATCTGCTGCTTCATGCCCTCGTCGATGGCGGGCTGGAAATCAGCATTCTTGATCTTGCTGAAGTCGGGTGCTTCGAACGGCAGCGTCGAAGTCTTGTAGAACGGATTGGCGGTGATGGCGCTGGCCGCTTGCGCGGCGGCCGCGGGAGCGGCGTGCGCGGTCACGCCCGCGGTTCCGGCGAGCAGCACGCAGCAGGCGAGGGCGAGGGTTCGATGGCGAAACGATGGCATGGGCAAGCTCCTTGCACGACAAAACGGGTTCGGGTTCAGGTGGCTGCGACGTCGTGCAACTGCCAGTTCGGGCCGATCAGCATGAACAGGCGATGGCGCAACACGAAATGGGTCAGGTTCGTCACCACCTGCACGTCGGTATGCAGGTCCTTGACCTCGGCGGTGACGGTGGCGGCGGGGTCCACCGGCGCCAGCGACTGATCGACCTCGTCGGGATCAGGTTGCTTGGCTTTCCAGCGCTGGAACAGGATGGGCTGGCGCAGGGCTTCCTGCAGGGCGCTGGCGAAACTTTGCGGCGATGATCCCTGGAACGCCAGATCGGGATCGGGGCCGCGCGCATGCGCGAGATTGGCGATCGTGATGTAGAACCGTTGGGCTTGGGTCAAGTTCGGGCTCCGGGAACGCACGAAGGCGGGAGGGACGGACTTTCATGATGCCGTGATCGGGCGCGGGGTGCCATCCGTGCCGCAAGTCATGGCTTCCCGCGCGCTCCGGATTGCCGGCTGCGCAATTCACGCGTCAAGGCTTCGGCGTCTTGCCAGGTCAGCGGTGCACGCTTCCCGGACAGGCGCAGCAACCGGCGGGCGCGGCGTTGCTTGGCGACGTAACGCAGCCAGCGCGGATTCAGCGGTTCGCGGGTGAACGCGTGCAGCATCCGGCCGTCGCTGGCGAAATGGCAGCCGAGTTTGCTTGCGACCGCCCGCAAACTCGCGATCGTGAAAAACCCGACGTGCTGGCCGGTTTCGGGCGCGTAGTAATGCCATTCACCGGGACGATTGTTCCGTTCCGGCAGCAGTTCGGTGGAAAAGATCAGGATCGGTGCGCGTTCCGTGAGTTGCCGAAACGTGGGCAGCGGATCGGTCAGGTGTTCGGCCACCTCGAAACAGGTCGCGAGATCGAAGCTCGCGGCCTCGTCCGCCTCGAAGCCCAGCGCGAACAGGTTCTCGCAGTGCGGATCGCTCCAGCGAAAATCGTGGCCGCGGTCGCGCATCAGGCGCACGAACAAACCGGTGCCGCCGCCGTGGTCGAGCGCCGTGCGCACGTCGCGAAAGCGCCAGTGCAGCAGCGCATCCACGGCGTCGGCCAGCCACAGGTTGCGCATCACGATGCCGGTGTCGAGCGCGGCGATTGCATGGTCGGCGTAGGCTTCATCCAGCCAGAGGGGACTCTCGACGGCGACGTAACCGCACGTCGCGCAACGCCGATAGTGCGCGCGATGACGGCCAAGGATCGTGAGTTCACCGAAGGATTCGGTGGCGCCGCGGCACAGCTTGCACGCGGTCATTTCAATTCGCGCACGGCGTCCGCGCCATCGCGCAGGTGCGCCGCCGCGGACATCGGCGCGATGCCGTGCGGCAACACGCCGAGGCACGGCGCCGCCAGCGAGCGGTTCAGCATCACCAGGTTTTCCTTGGGGTGCAGCATGTCGGGATCGATGCGGTTGCCGATCCAGCCCAGTAGTTCGCAGCCGTCCGCGCGAATCGCGCGCGCGGTGAGCTGCGCGTGATTCAGGCAACCGAGTTTCAGGCCCACCACCAGGATCACCGGCAATTGCAGGTGCAGCGGAATCGCGTTCGCGCGCATGGATTCCGAAAGCGGCGCCAGCCAGCCGCCCACGCCCTCCACCACGATCGCATCGCCGTGCATGATCGCGAGCGAGTCGTAGGCGTCCTC
>JAICIW010000104.1 GCA_025928735.1 Rhodanobacteraceae bacterium
ACGCACGCGCGGCATCCGTCATGGATGCCGCGCGGTAAGGGGTAGTGGCATCAGCCCCGATCGAGATTGAAGCGCACCGGCACGATCACCCAGGCTTCGATCGCATGGCCGTCGCGGATGGCCGGATGGAAGCGCCACGCGACGAGTACGTGCCCGCGCGCTGCATCGTCGAGCACGCGTGATCCGCTGCTGCGTTCGATCATCGCCTGTACCGGTTTGCCGGTCGGGTCGACCCGCACTTTCAACAGCACCGTACCCTGGACACCGGCGCGCAGCGCCTGCACCGGGTAAGCAGGGGGCGTGGCGGTTTCGTAGGCGATGGTGGCGTCGCTGTCACTGGCGGCCGGAGCCGTGTTCGTTCCCATCGAGATCGCGGTTGTCACCGGCGCGAGCGGCGCGAGGGTTTGCAATGCGGGGACGACGATCGAGGTCGCATGCGTCGTCGCGACATGGATGCTCGGCGCCGCAACCTGCTTCACGACATGCAGCGTCGGTACGGCGGGCGGCGGGACTGGCGCAGGTGGCTGCAACACCGCGAACAACGCTTGCGACGGTGGAGCATGGAACGTGTGCGGCGTGCTCGGCAGCAGCGCGAACAGCACGATCGCCAGGTTCAAGCTCAAGGTCAGCGCCATCGCGAAGGAACGGGTCGCGTGCGGCGCGCATTCGAACGAACGGGAGACTGCCATCGACGTCATGAGCCACCTCCTTGCAGTGAGGAATGTGGCCAAGGGCGCCGTGGGGCGACGCCCCGGTCGGATTTCACGCTACGCTTTTGCTGCGGGTCGGACAAGTGCCGGCGCTGGCCGGTATGGGTTGTCCGGCGCCTTTCTCCGCTGATGCGCGGCAACGGTTACCATCGCCTCTCCCACGCCGCCGGAGCCAGCCCGATGCAGACGAACGACGACAGCATGCGCTCGGCGCGACGCCGTTTCCTGCAGACCTCGGCGCTCGGCGCGGCGGCCCTGCCCGCGATGATGCTGGCTGGCAACGCGGGTGCTGCGGACGCGCCCGGCCATGGCCTGAAGCTGCCGAAGTCGATCCTGGCATTGCAGCCGGTCGCGTCGAAAGTCGTTCCGATCAGCGACGACGAACGTCGCGCGCGGATGGCACGGGCGCAGCAGTTGATGGACAAGAACGGCATGGATGCAATCTTCGTCGATGCCGGCACCACGCTCGATTACTTCGCCGGCCTGCGCTGGTGGAACAGCGAGCGCACGATGGGGATGTTGCTGCCGAGATCGGGCGATCCCGTCTACATTGTTCCCGCGTTCGAACGCACCCGCACGCAGGGACAAATCCGGATCGGGTCCGATGTGCGCACGTGGCAGGAAAACGCAAGCCCCTACGCGTTGATCGCGAACGTGATGCGCGAACATCATGCCGGCACCGGCGTGCTCGGCATCGACGATCGCGTGCCATTCTATCGCGCGACCGAAATCGGCAAGGCGCTGCCGCAGGGAAAGTTGGTGGAAGCCACACCGGTTACGGCGGGTTGCCGTGCGATCAAGAGCCCGGCGGAACTCGCGTTGATGCAGCTCGCCTGCGACGCCACGCTTTCCGTGTACCACGCGATCTGGGAAGGCCTGGAACCTGGCATGACCCAGCACCAGGTGTCGGCCTGGATCGATGCCGCGTACCAGCGCATCGGTTTGCGTGGCGAGGCCAGCATCAACGTCGGCAAGTACACCGCGCAGCCGCACGGTTCCAACCAGCCGCAACACATCGTGGAAGGCACGCCGGTGATGCTGGACGACGGATGCTATGTCGAGGGGTACCAGAGCGACCTCACCCGCACCTTCACGCTGGGCAAGGCCAGCGACAAGATGAAACGCGTGTTCGACATCGTGCGCAAGGCACAGCGGGCGGCGCTCGCGGCGGCGCATCCGGGCGCGACGATGGAATCGGTGGACGCCGCCGCGCGCAAGGTGATCGTGGATGCCGGTTACGGCCCCGGTTACAAGTATTTCTCGCACCGGCTCGGCCACGGCATCGGCATGGACATGCACGAGTGGTATTACCTCGTGGGCGGCAACACGCGGAAGATCGAGGTCGGCATGACCTTCAGCGACGAGCCCGGCATCTACATTCCCGGCGAGTTCGGCGTGCGGCTGGAAGACGACATGCACGTCACCGAAGCCGGCGCGCGCTGGTTTACGGCGCAGAGCCCGTCGATCGAACAGCCCTTCGGGTAACCCCGCGCGAAACTTATGCGCCGGCCGGCGACTCGATCAATCCGGCGGCGATTTCGATCGAACGCAGGCGTGCCGCGTGGTCGTGCATGTTGCTGGTGAGGATCAACTCATCGGCGCCGGTCTGTTCGACAAATGCCTTGATTCGGTCTGCCACCTTGCCGGGCGCGCCAATCGCGGAGCATGACAACACCTGTTCGAGCAACTTGCGGCCTTGTGGCGCCAGCGATTCGACGTAGCCTTCGATCGGCGGTGGCAATCGCCCCGGATGGCCCGAGCGCAGGTTCACGAACGACTGCTGCCACGAGCTCGCGAGGTAGTGCGCCTCGTCATCGGTATCCGCGGCGAACACGTTGTAGCCGAGCATCACGTGCGGTCGTTGCAGGAATCGTGACGGCTTGAATTGCGCGCGATACACCGCGATCGCATCCATCATCTGCGCCGGCGCGAAGTGCGAAGCGAACGCGTAGGGCAATCCCAGCATCGCGGCGAGCTGCGCGCCGAACAGGCTGGAACCCAGGACCCAGATCGGCACCTCGTGGCCTTCGCCGGGCACCGCGCGCACGGCCGTACGGCCTTCGAAGTACGCGATCAATTCCAGCACGTCGCGCGGGAATGCATCCGGGTCGGTATCGAGATTGCGGCGCAACGCGCGTGCGGTGGCTTGGTCCGAACCCGGCGCGCGGCCGAGTCCCAGGTCGATCCGGCCGGGATACAGCGCCTCCAGCGTGCCGAATTGCTCGGCGATCACCAATGGCGAGTGGTTCGGCAGCATGATGCCGCCCGCACCCACGCGGATACGCGACGTGGCGCCGGCGACGTGGCCAATCAGCACCGCGGTGGCGGCGCTGGCGATGCCCGGCATGCCGTGGTGTTCGGCCATCCAGAAGCGGTTGAAGCCCCAGTGTTCGGCGTGCTGCGCGACATCCACCGTGTGCGCCAGCGATTCGGCCACCGAACCACCTTCGGTCACCGGACACAGGTCGAGGAAGGAAAGAGGGATCATGGCAAAGGCAGTTGGTGCTGGTCGCCCGAATAATCAAGGTGCCCATCCACCACGCGCGCCGCCGCGGTGTACGGATGTTCCTGCGGCGATGCCGGCCCCATGATGTGCAACACGCGCGTGCCGTGGAGTTTGAACATGTCCGAGATCAGCCCGCGATGGCAGCGCCACCAGACGGCCTCCGAGCACATGATCGCGGCACGTTGTTTCAAGGCCAGCGCCTTCAGCCGTTCGATGCCTTCGTGGAACGCCTCGGTCTGCATGTAGTCCGCGTAGCCGCGAAATGCCGGATGTCGCCACGCCGTATTGGGCGAATCGGGCTGCACCTTGCGACGTCCGCCGAGTTCTGTGAAGGGTTCGTAGCGAATGCCGGCATCGCGCAATCCCTCTCGCAAAGGTTCCACGCTGAAATGCGGATACTTGCGCGAGCCGGGATAGTGACGCACGTCCGCCAGCACTTCGACCCTGTTGTTCTTCAGCAATGCGATGAATTCATCGAGGTCGCGAGTGGAATGACCGATGGTCCAGAGCGTTTCGGGCCAGGGGTTTTCACCGGATTTCCTGCGCGCACCCATCTGGCCAGCATACGCGCACGGACAGGAATGCACGCTGTCGCGTATCTATACTGACGCAATGAGCGCGTACACCACCGCCAACACCGTCGACGAATTCCGCCAGCACCTCGCCGACGTATACGGGCGCATCACGGCGGCATGTGCCGAGGTCGGCCGCGATCCCGCGAGTGTGCGCCTGCTACCGGTCAGCAAGACGGTGCCGGAGGAGCGCATTCGCAATGCCTACGCCGCGGGCTGCAACACGTTGGGCGAGAACAAGGTGCAGGAAGCGCACGGCAAATGGCAGGCGATGTCGGATCTGCCGGATCTGCGCTGGTCGATCATCGGTCATCTGCAAACCAACAAGGCGAAACAGGTCGCCGAATTCGCGTCCGAATTCCAGGCGCTGGACAGCCTGCGCGTGGCCGAAGCGCTGGACAAACGCTTGCAGGCGCTCGGGCGTTCGTTGGACGTATTGGTGCAGGTCAACACCTCCAACGAGGAAAGCAAGTTCGGACTGCCGCCCGATGAAGTGGAAGCGTTCGTGAAACAGCTGCCGGCGCTTTCTTCGCTGCGCGTGCGCGGCCTGATGACGCTGGCGCTGTTTTCGGACGACGCGGTGAAGGTGCGGCCATGCTTCGTGCGCCTGCGCACATTGCGCGACCGCCTGCGACAGTCCGCGCCAGCCGGCGTCGCGATGGACGAACTTTCGATGGGGATGTCGGGTGACTACGAATTGGCGATCGAGGAAGGTTCGACGATCGTGCGCGTGGGGCAGGCGATCTTCGGCGCACGCAGAGTCGCCGACAGCGCCTACTGGCCAGAGCAGGGCGCAAACCGGTAAAGACCTTGGAAGGTCAACCCTCGAGGGCGTGCCGATCCACCGGATGCTGTCCTCACTGTCGCGTACGTCCGAGGTGCGATCGCCGTAGGGCTGGTCCTTGGGCTCTGCGATCACTGTCGCACCGGCAGCCAGCGCGCGTTGGTAAGCCACATCCACATCGGGAACGTACACGTGCGTCGAGCAGTGCACCGGATCGCGGCCGTCCGGTCGTTCGAATCGTCGATCCGCACTTCGGCATGCTTGACCGTGCCGTCTGGCAATGCCTGCTTGTACAACTCGAAGGCATCGAACGTTGTTCGCAGAAACACCAGCATTCGTGCCACATCCGAAACCAGCAGGTACGGAGGGACGGCGTTGTGTGCGGCGGGCTTGTGCGAACCCACGGAGCCAGCCTCGGCATCGGCCGGATCAGTCAGGGGCGCGGCATGTTATCGGCACGCGCAGGGCTAGCCGACAACTTGGTCGCATAAAAACGCGTGCCCGGCAGATGCGTGTCGTTGTAAGGCGGGATTTCGGCGAAGCCCAAGCGGCGGTAAAGCGCTTGCGCCGCTGCCATGCTCGGGAGGGTGTCCAGGCGCAGCTCGCGATGTCCGGCGCAGCGTGCGGCAGCGATCACCGCTTGCACGAGCTGTTGTCCAAGACCGGATTTTCGACAGGCAGGCCGCACGTACAGGCGTTTCATTTCGCCCAAGCCGTCGCCGATCGGCCGCAAGCCGACGCAACCCGCGACTTCGTCGCCGACCTGCGCGAGCAGCAGTGCACCGTTGGGCGGAACGTACGGATCCGGCAACGCGGCGAGTTCGGCCGAGAATCCCTGGTATTCGAGATCCGTGTCGATGGCCTCCGCGTACTCGCGAAACAATGCACGGACGATCTCCACGTGTCCGGGCGTGTCGGCTTGAAACAACGCCACGGCGGGCGATGGCATGAAGGCAGTGGTGGAGTCGGGCGGCAAGTTCATCTGGCAGCACGTTTCCGGGGCGCCTTGGGTTTCGGCGCGGGCATGGCTCGTTCGGTCGCCAGCAGCAGCTCGTGCAAGCGATCCGGTTCGTCGAGCAATGCATCGGCGACAGGATAGAGCTTCGCGCAGGGATAGGGAGGGCGTTGCGGCAGGTCTGCCGTCAGATGGCGAGTGGCATCGGCCGGTTTGACGAACAGGCTATTGTCGCACGCGAATGCGACGACCTTGCCATCCAGATAAAACGCGTACTCGCCGAACATCTTTTTGTGCGTCAGGCGGTCCTGCAGCCCTGATTGATCGGCGATGTACTCGATGAAGGACAGTTCGGTTGCCATGGTCGATCCGATTACAGCAGGCGGCTGAAGATGCGGATGCCGGCCAGGTATTCGCCCGCGATGGTGCCGAGATTGGTGAGCATGAAAACCAGCAGCGTGCGCGCCACGCGATTGCGCCACCAGCCGGAGACGTGCAACAGATCCTTGCGCAGCGACTGGAAATCGGCGACGCGCGGCTTGCGCAGCCACGCCTCGACCATCCCCGAGAACACGCCCGATGAAAGTCCCGGCGGCCGCAGCGGTTTCAGCGGGCCCATCACTGCAGCCGTTAGCACCGACAATGGATGCCCGCCCGCGACGGCGGCGCCGATGCCGCTCAGTACGGCGGTATAGATCACCCAGTCGCGCAGCGCGTGCCAGCCCATCGCCGCATTGCGGTAAAACAGGAATCCGATCGCCGCGAAGATGGCAAGCATGATGCCGATGGTGAGGTACTTCGGCCATTTCGGTGCCGGCAATTTGGCTGCCAGCGGTTCGATGATCGCGCGTGGCGCCTCCTGCTGCGCGTCGAGTTCGCGCTGGATGCCCGCAAGATGTCCCGCGCCGATCACCACCAGCACGCGCTTGATGGCGGGTGCGATCGAGGATTCCTCGCGCAGTCGCGCCGCCATGAAGCGGTCGCGCTCGCCGATCAACGCCTCGTACAACGGTTTCGATTCGCGCGCGAATTCGCCGAAGGCACCTTCCAGGATGTCGCCCTGTTTCAGCTTTTCGATCTCGGCTTCGTCGATCTCGTCGCTGGAAAACACGCTGGCGATCAGGCCGCCGATGATGCCCAGGCGGTCGCGGAAACGCACGCCGCGATAGGCGTGGTTGAGCGTGGTGCCGATCTCGCGATCGACCAGCCAAAGCGGCAGGCTGCGCGTGTCGGCCTCGCGCATCGCGGCCTTCATTTCCGCGCCCGGCTCGATGCCGTACTGCTCGGCGATGCGCTGCTGGAACGACGACAGCGCCAGCGATGCGAACACCATGCCGGCCTTGCCGGTGCGGATAACCTGGAACAGGTCCATCTTCGCGAAGGCTTCCGGATCGCGGATGCCGCGCGCGCGGCTTTCGCATAACTCGATAGCGATTGCGTCGAACGGTTCGCGTTCAATAAGTGCCTTCACCGCCTCCACGGAAGCGCGCGAAACGTGCGCGGTGCCAAGCAAAACGTATTCCACACCGTCGCGTTCGACGCGCGCCACCGGTTGGTCGGCGAGGGCGTCCGGCAGGGCGACGTCCGGTGATTCCGATGCATTCATGGGTTCAACGATGGTCGATCGAAGCGCCAAGCATGGGTGCGGCAACGCGCGTCGACAAGGGTGGACCGGCCGAGACGTGCGCGTCGGCACATGACAGCGTCAGCGGCGCGACGGGGCCGGGGTGCGGTGGGCGTCGCGATCAGTCGCGGAAGCGTTTGGTCAAATCG
>JAICIW010000279.1 GCA_025928735.1 Rhodanobacteraceae bacterium
ATTGATGACTGCCATGACATTATCCTTTCGTGGTGGAGTTGGATGAAGGCCGCTCTGCGGCTTCGCCAAAGGTCGGTATCGGGTGCCCACTCGTCGGTGATGCGACCTCGGCGCCAGCCTTCGTGAATGTTTTTCGGCGCGCGCGGAGATTTCTTTAGAGGCGCACGTAGCGAAACTGCGGCACGCGTCGCGGAATGCCTGCATTTGCGCGCATTTCAAATGCGTTTCTCGAACGCGCGAACGAAAACGGTTGCAGCGAACCAGGCCACACCGCCGCCGGGTCCAGTCAGCAAAGCCGCCCGTTCCGGAGGGAGCCATCACTCCGGGTGGGCGGGCAACGAATCAGGATTGGGCTGCAGCAGCCCCGCGCCGCGTCAGCGCTGGATGACGTCGTACACGAGACCGCTGGAATGGCCCACCAGCACGCCCAAAGCGCGTCGCGCGACAACATCGGGGTCCAGCAGCGAGTCCGGACTCTCGATGCCGAACGCCTGCGTGCGCATCGGCGTGGCCGTGCGGCCGGGATTGATGCAGTTGACCTTGATCCCCGCCTCGGACCATTCGTCGGCCAAGGCCTGCGTGAGGTTCACGACCGCCGCCTTGGAAGAACTGTAGGTCGAATAGAACGCACGCCCGTACGTGTACGAGCTTGAGGTGAACATCATCAGGTGCCCGCGCGTCGCGCGCAGGTGTTCGAACGCGAGGCGCGCAACATTGATCGCGCCCGTGATATTGGTGTTGACGCTCGCACTGACATCTTCGTCCGACATGTTGATCAGCGGCTTGCGGTCGAGTATCGCCGCGGCATTCACCACCGCATCGATGCGGCCGTGCGTCTTGCTTGCCTCTTCGAAAGCCGCGCACAGCGATTCGCTGCGCGTGACGTCCACGCCCGTCGACCGCCCGACCGCATGCACGTGGGCGCCATAGGCCGTGGCAAGCCGCGCCATGGCTGCGCCGATGCCGCTGGTCCCGCCGATGATCACGATGCTGCGTTTCGCAAGTTCCGACAGCCGCAGGCTTTCCGGTTGCGCGTCGAGCCGTTTGCCGGCGCTCGTCTGCATCAGCTTGTCCAGCAGCAGCAGGTCCTCGGCGTAGGTCAGCTTCATGTTCGAGAACGAACCTTCCACCGCGTGGATGCGTTCTTCGGGCAGGTACTTCAGCACCACGCCGCAGTCGTCGGTGGTGTGGAATTGCGGATCGCGCGCCGCCAGCTCGTAGGCCTTGCGGATGGTTTCGTAGTGGAATCCCTGCGGGGTCTGCCCCAGCCGCATCATGCGTCGGTCGGGAATCGATTCGAGGTTGTCGGTGTCGGGATTGGCGATCAACACGGTGTCGGTGGCGCGGATCGCCGTGTCCACCGCGTTGTAGTGATCGAGCGCCGCGATCACGTCGCTGATGATGCGGTGGCTGATCAGCGGGCGCACCGCATCGTGGAAGAGCAGCTTCAGCTCGCCCTGTTGCGCGTCTTCTTCGTACGCGCGGATCGCCGCCAGCGATGATTCGTGGCGTTCGGTGCCGCCCAGCAGTACCCGACGCACCTTGTCGAAACGGCTGCTGCATACCAGCGATTCGATCCGATCGGCGCAGGCGCTGCTGGTGACGATCGTGATTTCATCGATGCCGGGATGGGTCTGGAAACGTTCGAGCGTGTGCGCGATCAGCGGTTGCCCGGCCAGCTTGGCGAGCTGCTTGGGCTGGGTGAAGCCCGAACGACTGCCGCCGCCGCCGGCCAAGATGATGGCAATGCATTTGGTCATGCCGCGCCTACCCGCCGCTGGGATGCTTCGCTTGTCATTCCGGACAAACGCTGCTCCACCTTGAGCAGCAGCTCGTCATCCGGCAAATGGCGGAGACTGTGTCGCGCCGCCGCCAACGCCTTGCGCAGGTTCCCCGATTCCCATCGGGCATAGATGCGGCCCAAGGCGTAACACTGGGTCATCAACGAGAATCCGCAAAGATTCTTCGCGGCGATGATCGTGTCGAAATCCGGATCCGGCGTGCGCCAGTCTCCGTAAAGGGTACGCAACCATGCCTCGGGATCTGCAAGTTTCCAGATGGGGCTTCCGTCCGGCGCGTTGGCCTTCACGAGTGAAATCGTGTCCCAGCGCGTCAAGCGGTTCCATTCGGCGGGGATGCCTTCGATCCAGATGCCTTCGTACGTGGTCCCGGACTGCTGATCCACCGCGAAACCGGTGACGTCGATGGTGACTTGCAGCTTGAGGTGCAGGAAACTGCGCGGGTTCACCGCGAAGGCGTGCGGCACTTCGGCCCAGCCGTTGGCGACGAGGCAGCGTGCGGCGAGATCGAGTTCGTTGTGCGGCAGCCCCAGGTCGATGTCCTTGTCGAATGGCAGCAGACCGCCTTCGCGTACGATCCCGAGCAAGGTTCCGAACGCGGCAAACGCGTGCACGCCGGCGAGCGCGAGCTGGCTGAGCGTGGTCCACAGCAGGCGTTCCACCTCCGGCTTGTCGAAATCCTCCTTGCGTTTCGGAACCGTCGCCTCGGCAGGACATTCGAGCATCAAGGTCAGTGCCTTGCGAAAGTGTGCGACCGCATCCGGAAGCTTGCCCTGCTTGTGCAGGAACGTGCCGTAGATGAGATGCGTCTGCGAAGATTTGCCCGCGATTTCGAGTGCCTTCTCCAGCAGCCCCCGTGCATCGGCGAACCGGTTGGTCGCGGTGTACGCCTGCCCAAGTTCGAGCAGGGCCGCGGCAGCACGGTCATCGAGCCGCACGGCCCGTTCGAGCTGGAGGATGCCGAGCTCTTGCTCGTGCTGGCCGAGCAGGTGTTTGCCGAACTTGTAGCGCAAATCCACGTTGCCTGGATCGGCATTGACCGCGCGCTGGAATTGCGCCGTGGCCGCCTGCGGCTGGCCGGTGGCGATCAGCCTTTCGGCTTCCTTCAGGTGCTTGCGTCCGGCCGGCGAAGATTGCCGTTTCGTGATGGTGGCGGGGGGGCTGCCGCGGGAAGCGCGATGCTTGCTCATGCCGGTTCACCTTCGGCGCGCGAAAGGGGATCGTCGATTTGCAGATCCTTCCAGGGAGCCGGTGCATGCGTGGCCGTGAGCATGAACGTGTCGGGCTCCTTGAAATACGGGCTGACGTAACCGCGCGCGTCGAGATAGCGCGTGGCCGCGTCCGGATCGAACCGGCCAAGCAATGCGGCTGCCAGGTCGTGCATACCGTAGGCGAGGTCGGCTACGCAGGCGAGCTTGGTGAGATGGGCGTGGTTCATTGCGCCCAGCCGCGCCGCGTCCGGCAGGAAAATCGCGTCGGCCCAGTCCCAACGGGTGGCTTTGCCCTTCGCGAAGAACTTGCCCTCCGGAAGCAGGCTCTTGTGGCCGGTGTTGGCAAAGCCGTGAAAGGTGAAGCCGTGCGCCTGCATCCACGGGATCGCTTGCAGGAAACGCGACTGTCCCGCATACGCGTCACGGAACGGGATACGGATGTCGACGAGCGAGGTATGGGTCAGCGCATGGGTGCCATGTTCCAGCGCAGACAGGATGTCGTTGCGGTCGTCCAGCAGCAGCCAGTCGACGTAGTCGAGCCCCTCGATGGCATCGAGCTGCAAGGTGCTGACGGGCAGCTCCGCGACCACCTTGCGGCGCAGGCGGGTTCGCTCGGGAAGATCGTCC
>JAICIW010000209.1 GCA_025928735.1 Rhodanobacteraceae bacterium
CCCAGATCGAACTTCGGATCATGGCGCACATGTCGGGCGACCCGGGGCTGACCCGTGCCTTCCAGCATGACCAGGACGTGCACCGCGCCACCGCGGCCGAGGTATTCGGCGTGGCGGTGGGCGAGGTGGCGGCCGAGCACAGACGTGTCGCAAAGATGATCAATTTCGGGCTGATGTATGGCATGAGTGCGCACGGCCTCGCGCAACGGCTCGGGATTCCACGCGGCGAAGCGGCCGAATACGTGCAGCGTTATTTCGAGCGTTATCCCGGCGTGAAGGCATTCATGGATTCGACCCGTGAACAGGCCCGCCGCGATGGGTACGTGGAAACCCTGTTCGGACGGCGGCTTTATCTCGACGCCCTGCGTTCGCGCAATGCCGCGCAACGTGCCGGCGCCGAACGCGCTGCGATCAACGCACCAATGCAAGGCACCGCCGCGGACATCATCAAGCGCGCCATGGTGTCGATCGACGATTGGTTAGGGAAACGTGACGACGACGCCCACATGCTGATGCAAGTGCACGACGAACTGGTGTTCGAAGTGCGCGTGGACGCGGTGGAAGCCCTCCGTGAAGGCGTGCGCATACGTATGCAGGGCGCCGCGGAACTCAGCGTGCCGCTGCTGGTCGATATCGGAACGGGGACTAATTGGAATGAGGCGCACTGAGATGTCGTTTGGCCGTCTATTTGTAGGCCGAAAGTCATGTTTCCGCGGCGAATGAACGAAGTTTAAATTCACCGAAAAAAAGGATTTGAACTTTTCACCCGCAGCCCGCACTAACTTATCGGACGCACGCAACGGCGTCCCGGTTCACTCACCTCCCTGAGCGAACCCCCGGTGTCAAACCCCTCCCCAGGTTTGGCATCGCCCGCCCCGAGAGCTCCCCCCTGGCTCTCGGGGCATTTTATTTTCCGGCCTGGATTTTTCGGCACCTCGACAACGCACTCGGTAAGGGCCTTCCGAGAGCTCCCTCATGCTTTCGCGGGGCATTTTATTTCTGGCTTGGATTTTTTTCATGCCCATGACGACAACGGGCGCACCTTGCGGTGCACCCGTCGCTGGTGGAACGTCAAAAGGCGGCGGGTTTCGTTCCGCCGCCCCGGATCAGGCGGAAATCGCCAGCCGCTCGCTTCGATACACAAACGCGGTGCCGACGCCGATCACGAACGCCAGCGCGAACCCGCACACCAGCGCGATGCCGATGTCGCCTGCCGACACCGGATTGCCGCGCAGCAGGTCGCTGATACCGATCTGCTGGCCCAGCAAAGGCACCGCATACATCCAGTGCGCGGGCTTCACCGGCAGGAACCCCATCATCATCGATGGAATGATCGGAATGATCATCAACAGTCCGAGATAGGTCTGGGCCTCGCGGTAGCTCTTGGCGAAGGCGGCGACCAGGGTTTCCAGTACCGCGAAGAACGCGATCAGCGGCAGTTCCAGCAGGATCGCGTCGATGATGAAGCCGGGCCCGAGGTCGAACACCATGCCCAGTTTCTCGGCGGGCATCAAGTGTCCGGCGACCGAGAAGCCGACCGCCGTCAGCACCAGGCTGGCCAGCGAGAACGAGCAGATTGCGCCGAGCTTGCCGGCCAGGATCCGCCAGCGCGCCACCGGATTGGCGAACAGCGGCTCCAGTGATTGCCGTTCGCGCTCGCCCGCGGTCAGGTCGATGGCCAGATACATGCCGCCGATGTACACCGCGATCACGAAGAAGTACGGCAGGAAACTCAAGGCCATGCCCGCGCGCGATTGCGGCGTGGATTGATCGCGCTCGCTGACGACGAGCGGCGCGGCGATGCTGGGTGACAGTCCGCGCGCCAGCAGCCGCAACGTGCCCTGTTCGCTGCTGTAGCGCTTCAGCATGCGCTCCAGTCGCTTGGTCGGCGTGCCGCTGTTTTGCTGCGAGGCATCGAAAATCACCTCGACCTGCGCCGGCTCGCCTTTCGACCACGCCTTGGCGTAACCGGCCGGAATGCGCATCACCACGTCGGCATCGCGGTCGCGCACGGCCTTGTCGGGATCGGCCACCGGCGGCAGCGGCACCAGTCCCCACTGCTTCAAGGCGCCGACCAGGTTGGGCGCGTGCTCGGCGCCGATCACGGGAACCTTGAGCGGCCCCTCGGCCTTTTTCATCTGGTGACCGACGATCGCATTCATGATCACCACGAACATCACCGGACCGAGCAACGGCCCGTAGATGAGTGCGCTGAACACCGTGCGCTTGTCGCGCAGGTTTTCGCGAACTTCCTTCAGCCATACCGTCAGGGTCGGTTTCATGCCGCGAGTCCTTCTTCGCTGCCGATCAGTTTCACGAACGCATCCTCGAGATTGGCTTCGCCCGTCTGCGCGCGCAGCGCGTCGGGCGATTCGTCGGCGACCACGCGGCCGGCCGCGATCACCACGATGCGATCACACAGCATCGCGACCTCCTGCATGATGTGGCTGGAGAACAGCACGCAACGGCCCTCGGCCTTGAGGTTGCGCATGAAGGTGCGCAGGCCGCGGGTGGCCATCACGTCGAGGCCATTGGTTGGCTCGTCCAGGATCACGTTCTTCGGGTCGTGCACCAGCGCGCGCGCGATCGCGGTCTTCACCCGCTGGCCCTGCGAGAAGCCTTCGGTGCGGCGATCGAGGATGTCGCGCATCTCCAGCGCATCGACCAGCTTCTCGCGGCGTTGGTGCATCGTCTGCGTTTCGATGCCGTGCAGGCGCGCGAAATATTCGATGTTCTCGCGCGCGGTCAGGCGCTTGTACAGGCCGCGCGCGTCGGGCAGCACGCCGAGCCGGCGGCGCACCGCGATCGGGTCCACCGCGGCGTCGATGCCGTCCACCAGCACCTTGCCCGAGGCCGGCTTCATCAGCGTGTAGAGCATCCGCAAGGTAGTGGTCTTGCCGGCGCCGTTGGGACCCAGCAAGCCGGTGATCTCGCCGTCGCGGGCGGTGAAGGTGACGCCATCCACGGCTTTCACCTTGCCGAACGCCTTGTGCAGGTCTTTCACTTCGATCATGGCGCAGCTCCGTTGAAATTCACGAACGCCGGAATCGGCCCGATCCTGTCGAGGCAGCGCGCATCCAGCTTCTTGGGTTGCAAATCGGTGATGAACTGTTCCATCAGGTCCGGCATGCAGCCGGCATACATCGGCTCGGCATGGCCGAGGCCCTTCACCACCAGCGAGCGGGCGTTCGACAAGCCCTGCAGCACTTCGTCGGCATACGCGGGCGGCGTGACCGGATCGCGTTCGCCCGAGATCAGCAGGGTCGGAATGGAGGACTTGAACGGCGCGTGGAAATCCTCCGGCGCCGGGCCGTGCGGCCAGACCTTGCATTCGGCGAGCAGCGCGTCCGTCAACGCGGTACCGAGCAGCAAGTCCGCGTCCTGCGGGCGCGGCTTCATCAACGGCGCATCCTCGGTGCAGATCACCGACAACTGCATGCCGCCTTGCATGGATTCGGAGAGACTGCTGCTCAGCAGCTTCGATTGCCCCATCAGCGGCGCGTAGTTGCCATGCGCGGCTTCGTTGACCGCCAGCGGCAGCAAGGCCGCGGTCAGGGTGCTGTAGGAAAACATCCGCACCACGCCCACCAGGTTGTCGGCGGTGAGGGTTTTCGTGACGGGCTTGTAGCTGTACGGATCTTCGAATGTGACCTGCTGCGGCGCTTCGTTCTTGAGCTTGGCGTGCAACTGCTGCAGGGTGGCATACCAGTCGCCGAACGCCTGCTTGCAGGCGGGCGTCTTGTCGCAGGCCGCCGCCTGCAGCTTCAGCGAACGTTCCAGCGCCTCGGCAAAGGTTTCGCCGAGGACCATCTGATTGGGCACCACCCCGTCCAGCACGATGCTGCGCACCGCATCGGGATGCGCAGCGGCATAGTGCTGGGCCATCCGCGTGCCGTACGACACGCCGATCAGGTCCAGCTCCGGCGCGCCCAGCGCGCCCCGCACGGCTTCGAGGTCGGCAACGGCTTCGCTGGTGGTGTAGTAGCGCGGATCGGATTTTTTCTGGACTTCGGTGGCGCATTCGCCCACACGCTCGGTGCGCTGGGCTGGCGTCAGGCCGGCGTCGCCGAGTTGCTTCATCTGCTTCGCGACGATCGGGCAATCGAGGGGATTCGAGTCGCCCGTGCCGCGCTGGTCAAGCAGCAGCACGTCGTGGTGCTTGCGCAACGGCGCGAACGCGCCGGCGAGTTGCGGATAGGTCTGGATCGCGGACTCGCCCGGGCCGCCGGCGAGATACACCACCAGATCTTTCTCCGGCACGGCGGAGTCGCTCTTCAGGAGCGCGAGCTTCAAATCGATCTTGCGCGACCCGGGATCGGCGCGATTCTCCGGCACCGGAAACTTGGCGCAGAAAGCGGGCGTGGTGGCGGCGGAGTTGAGTTGCTTCAACTCGCAAGCCGTCAGCGTGAGCGTGCCCACCTTGATGGTGGCCGGCGGCGCCGGCTTCACCGGCTTGGCGGGTGCGGACGTGGAAGCCGCGGCGGCGGGAACGTCCGCGTTCCCATCGGGTGCGGCCGGGGCGGACGCATGATGCTTGCCCCACCATTGCCAGCCGAGCACGGCCGCGATGACCACTACTGCGGCGATGCGCAGAAGCATGCGCGAATTCATCTTCGGCGCGTTAATTTTCATTGGCGTTCCTCATCCGGGTCGAACATCGATTCGATGCGTTGCTTGAACAGCCGCGCCAGCTTGAAGGCCAGCGGCAGGCTGGGGTCGTACTTGCCGGTTTCGATGGCGTTGATGGTCTGGCGCGACACGTCCAGGTGCTCCGC
>JAICIW010000130.1 GCA_025928735.1 Rhodanobacteraceae bacterium
AACCAGCCACATCGCTACAAAGGAAAAGGGTTCAAGTCAGCGTTTGTGGAACGCGAGCCTGCCGTGTTCGGCGTCAACCGAAATGGTGTCGCCGCCCGCGAATTCGCCAGCAAGGATTTTCTGCGCCAGCGGATTTTCGAGCTGGGTCTGGATCGCGCGTTTCAGCGGCCGTGCACCGTACACGGGATCGAAGCCGACATTGCCGAGCAGCACCAACGCGCCGTCGGTAATTTCGAAGTCGATCTGGCGTTCCTGCAAGCGCTTGGCGAGGTAATTCGTCTGCAACCGTGCGATCTCGCGGATCTGCGATTTGTCGAGCGGATGGAACACCACGATTTCGTCGAGGCGGTTGATGAACTCGGGACGGAAGTGCGCCTGCACCACGCCCATCACCGCGGCCTTCATCTGGGTGTAGGCCTCGGGTGAATCCTCGTCGATGCCGCTCGACGCGATTTCCTGGATCTGCTGCGAGCCGAGGTTCGACGTCATCACGATCACGGTGTTGCGGAAGTCCACCGTGCGGCCTTGGCCATCGGTGAGGCGCCCGTCGTCCAGCACCTGCAGCAGGATGTTGAACACATCCGGGTGCGCCTTCTCGACTTCGTCCAGCAGGATCACGCTGTACGGACGCCGACGCACGGCTTCGGTCAGATAGCCGCCTTCTTCGTAGCCAACGTAGCCGGGAGGCGCCCCAATCAGCCGGGCGACCGAATGCTTCTCCATGAACTCCGACATGTCGATGCGGATCATCGCTTCGGTGGTGTCGAACAGGAACCCGGCGAGCGCTTTGCAGAGTTCGGTCTTGCCGACGCCGGTCGGGCCGAGGAACAGGAATGAACCATACGGGCGATTCGGATCGGACAATCCCGCGCGTGCGCGACGGATCGCGTCGGACACCGCACGCACCGCTTCGTCCTGACCGATCACGTTCTTGTGCAGCGCGTCTTCCATGTGCAGCAATTTTTCGCGCTCGCCCTCCAGCATCTTCGACACCGGAATGCCGGTCCAGCGCGATACGACCTCGGCGATTTCCTCGGCGGTGACCTTGTCCTTGACCAGCTTGAACTCGCGCTGGTCGGTGTTTTGCGCGGCGGCGAGCTGCTTTTCCAGCGCCGGCAACTGGCCGTACTGGATTTCGCTCATGCGCGCGTAATCCTGCCGGCGCTGCGCGGCTTCGAGTTCGTGGTGTGCTTTCTCGATCTGTTCCTTGATCGAAGCGTCGCCCTGCAGCGCGGCCTTCTCCGACTTCCACACTTCGTTCAAGTCGGAGAACTCGCGCTCGAGTTTTTCGATGTCGCCTTCGAGATCAGCCAGGCGCTTCTTCGACTCCGGATCCTTCTCTTTCTTCAGCATCTCGCGCTGGATCTTCAACTGGATCAACCGGCGTTCGAGGCGATCCAGTTCCTCCGGCTTGGAGTCGATTTCCATCCGGATGCGCGACGCCGCCTCGTCCATCAGATCGATGGCCTTGTCGGGCAACTGGCGGTCGCTGATGTAGCGATTCGAAAGCGTGGCCGCGGCGACGATGGCGGGATCGGTGATCTCGACACCGTGATGCACCGCGTAGCGTTCCTTCAATCCGCGCAGGATCGCGATGGTGTCTTCGACCGTAGGCTCGCCCACGAACACCTTCTGGAAGCGCCGCTCCAGCGCGGCGTCCTTCTCGATGTACTTGCGGTATTCGTCCAGCGTGGTGGCACCGATGCAGTGCAGTTCGCCGCGCGCCAAGGCGGGTTTGAGCATGTTGCCCGCGTCCATCGCGCCTTCGGCCTTGCCTGCGCCGACCATCGTGTGCAGTTCGTCGATGAACAGGATGACCTGGCCTTCCTGTTTGGAAAGGTCGTTCAACACGCCTTTCAGGCGTTCCTCGAATTCGCCGCGGAACTTGGCGCCCGCGATCAGCGCACCCAGATCGAGCGCCAGCAGACGCTTGTTCTTCAAGCCCTCCGGCACTTCGTCCTTGACGATGCGCTGGGCGAGGCCTTCGACGATCGCAGTCTTGCCGACGCCGGGTTCGCCGATCAGCACCGGATTGTTCTTGGTGCGGCGCGACAGCACCTGCACCACGCGGCGGATTTCCTCGTCGCGGCCGATCACGGGGTCGAGCTTGCCGGTCTCGGCGCGCGCGGTCATGTCGATGGTGTATTTCTCCAGCGCCTGGCGCTGGTCCTCGGCGCTTTCCGATTGCACCTTTTCGCCACCGCGCAACTTGTCGATCGCGGCTTCGAGGTTCTGCTTGTTGGCACCGGCGGCTTGCAGTGCGCGACCGAGGTCGCCCTTGTCGTCGATGCAGGCCAGCAGGAACAGTTCCGAGGCGATGAACTGGTCGCCACGCTGCTGGGCCAACTTGTCGGTGATGTTGAGCAGCCGATTCAGTTCGTTCGAGACATTGATGTTGCCTTCCTGGCCCGACACGCGCGGCAACTTGTCCAGCATTTCGCCGATCCGCTGGCGCAGCAGCGGCACGTTGACGCCGGCCTGCGCCAGCATCGGCGCGGTCGAGCCGCCCTGCTGATCCAGCAGGGCGGCGAACAGATGCGCGGGTTCCAGCATGTTGTTGTCGCGCCCGACCGCGATTGACTGGGCGTCGGCCAGGGCCTGCTGGAAGCGGGAAGTGAGTTTGTCCGTGCGCATGGTGGCGAGCCTTGGCTGGTGGATCCGAAGCCCAAAGATGCGGTCGCAACGCGCAGGCTTCAAGCCGTTTTTGCGGGCCCGGCCGCGCTTTCGCCGCGGCCGCCTCGATGTGCGGCTCATTTGGGCTCATGCGGCTGGGCCGGACGCGGCTCTCCCCTTCCAGCACCCGGGACCACCACCGAATGCAGTCGCGCCACCGCGCCGTTTGCGCAACGAAAACGTGTCGCTAAAATCCGTGCGGGGATTCACCGGGTCGCATCATCGTGAACGTGATCGGGTTGGAAACGCGCCCGTCGGGGCTTGCGCGCCTGGCGTGGCGGTCGTGGAACGCACTGCAACTGGTCTTCACCATCGCCTGGACGGCATGTTGCATCTGCCTGGCGCAAGCGGTGCTGGCAATCGGCGGCGGCAATCGGCGCGCTCCGCTCAAGATGGCGTCGCGGCTGTGGGCACCGGGCCTGCTGATCGGCGCCGGTGCGAAGCTGCAGGTGGAAGGACTGGAGCGCGTGGACTTTTCGAAGCCGCACGTGTTCGTTGCGAACCATCAATCCATGATCGACGTGTGCGCGTTGTTTCGCGCGCTGCCGGTGCCGATCCGCTTCGTGATCAAGCAGGAACTGGAACGCGTCCCGTTCATCGGCTGGTACGCGCGCAACATGGGCATGATATTCATCAAGCGCGGCCACGCGCGCGAAGCCGCCGAACGCCTCCACGGCATCGTGGCACTGGTGCGCGGCGGCGACAGTCTGTGCGCGTTTCCCGAAGGCACCCGCAGCCGCGACGGATCGATCCGCCCGTTCAAGGGCGGCGCGTTCCAGGTTGCGCTGCAGGCCGGCGTGCCGGTGGTGCCGATCGCAATCGACGGTTCCGGAGAAGTGTTGCCACTTTCCGGTTTCCGTGTCCGTCCGGGCACCATCACCGTGCGCATCGGTGATCCGATTCCGACCACCGGATTGCGGATCGGCGATCGCCACGCGTTGGCGCAGCGCGCGCACGATGCGGTCGCGGCAATGCACGCTTGCGCGCGGATGTGAATGGGGCGTTCACGCCGGGTCCGCCACAATGCGTCGATGTTTCAATGCTGAGCCGAGGTGTCGACAACGCGCGTGGCCATAACCGGCGCCGACATTGCCACGAGGTTGCCCGCGCCGCCTGAAACCGGCGCCGACGACGGCTGGGCGCTGTTTCTGGACGTCGACGGTACCTTGCTGGATTTCGCGCATGACCCCGACAGCGTCGAAGTGGCGCCGCACCTGCACGACGACCTCGCCAACCTCCGAGAGCGACTCGGTGGCGCGGTCGCACTGCTGAGCGGGCGCGCGCTGTCACAGCTCGACGGGCTGTTCAACTGGAACCACCACGTCGCCGCCGGATTGCACGGCGCGCAACTGCGCACCCCGGGCGGGGACGTGCGGACGACCGGCAACGCCGCTGCCTTCGCGCAGATCCGCGCGCGCGCGGCCGAACTCGTGGCCGCGACACGCGGGGTGCTGCTGGAAGACAAGCGGCTCGCACTGGCGCTGCATTACCGGCGCGCGCCCACTGCACGCGCGGCCGCCGAACATATCGCGGAAACGCTTCTGCGGGATGTCGGCGACAGCCACGTGCTGCAGCGCGGCGACCACGTGATCGAACTGAAGCCTGCTGGCGTGGACAAGGGCGGCGCGCTCGCGGCGCTGATGCAGGAGGCGCCGTTTCGCGGCCGCGCGCCCTGGATGCTGGGCGACGATTTGACCGACGAGCACGCGTTCCGCCACGTCAACGCGAGCGGCGGTGTCAGCGTGATCGTCGGCGCGCGCCGCCCGACCGAAGCTCGCCATGCGCTGGATGACCCCGCCGCGGTGCGCGCATGGCTGCACGGGCTGGCGATGGCGACATGAACCCGCCTATATCCACGAATCGGCCGAACCGAACCGGTCTTCGCCATCTCGTCCGATTCTCTTCCCGATACGCGTTCGCGGGCACGGCTGGAACACGATGGATCGAAGGCCCACAACAAGGAGGCAACCGTTGACTGCCAAAACCACCACTGCGAAAAAATCCAGGCCCAAACCCGGAACATCACGCGTGCAGCCAGCAAGACCGCTGCGAGGTCCGGCCAGCCGCACGCCCAAGCGCAAGCCGACCGACCCCGACAGGCGCGCCAGCCTCGACCTCGGCATCATCGGCAACGGCACCATCAACGCGCTGATCGATGCGCGCGGGGGCATCGTGTGGCACTGCGTGCCGGCGTTCGATGGCGATCCGGTGTTCTGCTCGCTGCTGTCGCCGCGGTTTTCGGATGCCGGCTTTTTCGACGTGCAGTTGGAAAACGAGGCCAGCTTCCATCAGCGTTACGCCGACAACAGCGCGGTGCTGGTGACCACGTTGACCGCAAAGGATGGCGCACAGGTCGAGATCACCGACTTTGCACCGCGCTACAAGCAGCACGGACGCACCTTTCACCCGATGCAGATCCTGCGGCGCGTGCGACCGCTGTCGGGGGCGCCGCGCATCGCGCTGCGACTGAAGCCGCTGACCGGTTACGGCGCACGCAAACCGGAAATGACTTTCGGCTCCAACCACGTGCGCTACCTGCTCGATCCGCTGGTGCTGCGCGCCACCACCGACACGCAACTGCCGATGCTGCGGGATGGCCTGCCGTTCCTGCTCGACCGCGACGTGCACATCGTGTTGGGCACCGACGAGACGCTGCACGAATCGGCCGCGCGTTTCTACAACGAGGCGCTGGATTCGACCATTGACTACTGGCACGAGTGGTCGCGCTATCTCTCGATTCCGGCCGAATGGCAGGAAGCGGTGATCCGCGCCGCGATCACGCTGAAGTTGTGCCAGTACGAAGGCACCGGCGCGATCACCGCGGCGATGACGACCTCCATTCCGGAAGCGCCCGACACCGTGCGCACCTGGGATTACCGGTACTGCTGGCCGCGCGACGCCGCGCTGTCGGTGCGCGCGCTGAACCGCCTGAGCGCCACGCGCACGATGGAAGAATACGTGCGCTACATCTTCAATCTCGCACTCAAGGAAGAGGGCAAGATGACACCGGTGTACGGCATCCATTTCCAGGATGAACTGCCGGAGCGCGAGGAAGCCACGCTGGCCGGCTACCGCGGCATGGGCCCGGTGCGGGTCGGCAACGAAGCCTGGAAGCAGCAGCAGAACGACATCTACGGCAGCGTGGTGCTGGCGGCCACGCAGATGTTCTGCGACCAGCGGCTGGTGCGGATCGCCGGCGAAACCGAATACCGTCGCCTCGAACGCTGCGGCGAAGCGGCGTGGCGCCTGCACGACAAACCGGATGCCGGGCTGTGGGAATTGCGCGGGCGCACTTCCATCCATACCTATTCGGCGGTGATGTGCTGGGTGGCCTGTGATCGGCTCGCCAACATCGGCGCATGGCTGGGGCTGGACGATCGCGTCAAGTTCTGGCGCAAGCGCGCCGACAGCATCCGGCGCAAGATCCTGCGGCACGCGGTGCACAAGAACGGTTACTTCGTGGAATCGTTCGGCAGCGACGAGCTCGATGCCAGCCTTTTGCTGCTGGAAGGCCTGCGCTTCGTCAGCGCCGACGATCCGCGCTTCGTCAAGACCGTGGACGCGGTCGGCAAGAGCCTGATGCGCAACGGCTTCCTGATGCGCTATGCGCACCCGGACGATTTCGGCGCGCCGGAGACCAGTTTCCTGGTCTGCAACTTCTGGTACGTGGAGGCGCTGATCGCGATCGGCCGCAAGGACGAGGCGCGCAAATTCTTCGAGAAGCTGCTGGCGATCCGCAATCCGCTGGGGCTGCTGTCGGAGGACTACGATCCGAAAACCGGCGAGCTGTGGGGCAACTTCCCGCAGACGTATTCCATGGTCGGCCTGATCAACGCGGCACGCGGCTTGTCCACGAAATGGAGCGACGTGGTATGAGTCGTTTGGTCGTCGTGTCCAACCGCGTGGCGCACCCGCGGGAAACCCGCGCCGGCGGGCTCGCCGCAGCCATGCGCGCGGCGTTGAAGGAACATGGCG
>JAICIW010000361.1 GCA_025928735.1 Rhodanobacteraceae bacterium
CTGCATTTCGACCGGACGACATCCACGGCCACCCCGGATCGCGCCGACTCGAAATGAGTGCGCCCGCCAGCCTCAGCGCTACGGCACGACCATGAGCGCGCCGCACCGCGTGTTCATCCGCTCCGACGCGATCATCCTCGGTGGCAGCGCGCTGCTGATCATTGCCGCGGGCATCACCCGCTTCGCACAAGCGGGCGCGGTGCTCGCGTTCTTGTGCTCGGGTCTTGCGGTGGCGTTGCTGGCCGCGCTGGTGGGACGCTCGGTGGAGCAACTGGGCGACCGCTTCGGCGCGGGTGCCACCGGCGTCCTGCAATCCGCGCTAGGCAACCTGCCGGAGCTTTTCATCGCGCTATTCGCGCTGAAGGCCGGGCTGGTGATGGTGGTGCAGGCCGCGCTGATCGGCTCGATCCTGGCGAATCTTCTGCTGGTGCTGGGGCTCGCCTTCACGGTCGGCGGTCTGCGCCACGGGACCCAGCGCATCGACTCGCAGCGTGCACGTGCGACCACCGTGCTGATGCTGCTTGCGGTGGCATCGATGGTGGTGCCTTCGCTCGCGAGTTACATCCACACGCCCGCAGCGCCTCACGAGGACACGCTGTCGCTGGTGGTGGCGGTGATCCTGCTGGCGCTGTTCGCAGCCACCCTGCCCGCATCGCTCAAGGCCAAACCGTCGGGCGATGCCGCGGAACAACATGATCCGCCGCGCTGGCCGCTGCCGCTGGCGCTCGCCATACTCGTGACGTCCGCGGTCGCCGCCGCATTCGTATCGGAATGGTTCGTGCACGCGCTGGAACCGGCGATGCACACCTTGAAAATTTCCGGGGTATTTGCCGGCCTTGTGATCGTCGCGATTGCCGGCAATGCCGTCGAGAACGTGGTCGGCATCCAGCTCGCCGCAAAGAATCGTTCCGAGTACGCGTTCTCGGTCGTGATCAATTCGCCGCTGCAGATTGCGCTGGTGCTGGCGCCGGCACTGGTGATCCTCTCGCGGCTGTTCGGCTACCCGCCGCTGACGCTGGTGTTCACGCCGATGCTGGTGGTGAGCGTCGCGATCGCGGTGCTGGTAATCGCGTTCATCACCTTCGATGGCGAATCCGATTGGGGCGAAGGCGTCTCGCTGCTGGCGTTGTACGCCATCCTTGCGACCGCGTTCTGGTGGGGCTAGAAGCGGCGCGTCTATCAAAAGGAAGAGTGGAATGCCGATAACCCGCCGCCTGCGAATCAGTGCACCCAACGATCCGGTTCTCACACATGGTCTCGCGGACATCCGCCGGCAGATGCACTTGCCCGACGCGTTCCCGCCCGACGTCGAAATCGGGGCGCGCGATGCCGCAGCCAACCTGAAGCTGCCCGACCTCGATCGCACCGACATTCCGCTGCTCACCATCGATCCGCCCGGTTCGATGGATCTCGATCAGGCGATGCATCTGGAACGCAACGGCGACGGTTATCGCGTGCATTACGCGATCGCGGACGTGGCATCGTTCGTCACTCCGGGCGGCGCGATCGACCTGGAAGCCAACCGCCGCGGCGAAACGCTGTACGGCATCGGCCACACGGTCCCGCTGCACCCGCGCGTGCTTTCCGAGGGCGCGGCTTCGCTGTTGCCGGATCAATCGCGTCCTGCGCTGCTGTGGACGATCGACCTCGCCGCCGACGGCGCGAAAATCCGCGCCGAAGTGCAACGCGCAAGCGTGAAAAGCCGGCAACGCTGCGACTACGACGGCGTGCAAGCCGACATCGAGGCAGGCAAGGCCGATCCGATGTGGGCGTTGCTGCGCGAAGTCGGCGAACTGCGCAAGCGGCGCGCGCAGAAACTCGGCGCCATCAGCCTGCCACTACCGGAGCAGGAAGCCACCAAGGTCGATGGCCACTGGACGCTGGCCTATCGCGCGCGCCATCCGGTCGAGGACTGGAACGAACAGATTTCGCTGCTGACCGGCATGGCAGCGGCCGACATCATGCTTGCAGGCAACGTCGGCGTCCTGCGCACCCTGCCCGCGCCCGGGCAGGAAGCCATCGCGCAACTGCGTCGAACCGCCGCAAGCCTGAAGCTCGCGTGGCCGGCCAATCGCAGCTATCCCGCATTCATCGATGCGCTCGATCCATCCGATCCGGCAGAGGTCGCGATGCTGGTCGCCTGCACCCGCGTGTTGCGCGGCGCCGGATACACGGGCTTCCACGGTGCGCCACCGTCGAAGCCGATGCAGTCTGCGCTGGCCGCGGACTATACCCACGCTACCGCACCGTTGCGGCGGCTGATCGATCGCTACGCGGGCGAAGTGTGCGTCGCGCTGTGTGCAGGCAAGCCGACGCCGGACTGGGCGCTGGAAAAACTCGACACGCTGCCCGATACGATGCGCCGGGCCGACCACACCGCCGGCCAGTTCGAGCACGCGACGATCGATCTCCTGGAAGCAGTGGTGCTGTCCTCGCGCGTCGGCGAAACGTTTCCCGCCCTCGTCACCAGCCGTGCCGACGGCGACGCCCGCTCCGGGATGGTGATGATCGAGCAACCCGCCGTCGAAACCCGCATCGACGCTGTCCGGGAACTGCCGCTCGGCGAGCGCATCGCCGTCAAGCTGATGGAATC
>JAICIW010000197.1 GCA_025928735.1 Rhodanobacteraceae bacterium
CCGGCCGCCACCTGCACGTTCTGCTCGCGGATCGCCTTCACCACGTCGCCGGTCGTGAGACCGCGCTGGGAAAGCTTCTGCGGGTTCAGCCACACCCGCATCGAGTATTCGCCGGCGCCGAAGATCTGCACGTCGCCGATCCCGTCCAGCCGGCTCAGCACGTCCTTCACGTGCAACCGCGCGTAGTTGGAGAGATACAGCATGTCGTAGCGCTGGTTGGGCGAGGTGAGGTGCACGACCATCGTGAGGTCGGGCGAACTCTTCTTGGTGGTAACGCCGAGCCGCTGCACTTCCTCGGGCAGGCGCGGCAACGCCTGCGCCACGCGGTTTTGCACTTCCACCTGTGCATCGTTGAGGTCGGTGCCGAGCGCGAAGGTGACGGTGAGCGTCATCACGCCGTCGCTGGTGGCCTGCGAAGACGTGTACAGCATGCCCTCGACGCCGTTGATCTGTTCCTCCAGCGGTGTCGCGACGGTTTCGGCGATCACCTTGGGATTGGCGCCGGGATAGCTCGCGCGCACCACCACCGTGGGCGGCACCACTTCCGGGTACTCGCTGATCGGCAACTGGAACACCGCGATGCCGCCGGTGATCAGGAACAGCAGCGACAGCACCGCGGCCATGATCGGCCGATCGACGAAAAATTGGGCAACGTTCTTCATGGGTTTTCCTGGTATTCAGGCCGTGCGAGGCCGTTTCCTTCTCCCGTCGGGAGAAGGTGCCCCAAGGTCGGATGAGGGTTCGGCGAAACTGCGGCGCAACGCGCTGGCCGTACCCTTATCCACCTGCAGGCACCCGCTCCCGCGGCGAGAGGGATGCGACAGATGTTTTGTCGGTGTTCTGATGGGTTTGCGCCGTGCGTTCGTTACTGGATTGCGGTACGCCAGCGGCTTCGACCAGCGCCTTGTCTTCGGCGTCGAGCCGATAATCCATCGCCACCTGATCGGTATTCACCGCGACGCCGGGGCGCACGCGCTGCAGCCCGTTCACCACGACTTCGTCACCGGGCTTCAGGCCGCTGTCGATCACGCGCAAGCCATGGAATAGCGGCCCGGTGCTGACCTTGCGGTACTGCACCGTGTGACCGGCGTCCACCACGTAAACGAACTGGTTGGCGAGATCGGTGCCGACCGCGCGATCATCGACCAGCACACGCGCTTTCGGCTGGCCCATCTGCACGCGCATGTGCGCGTACAGGCCCGGCGTGAACAAGCCCTTGGTGTTGTCGAACACCGCGCGCAGGCGCATCGTGCCGGAGTCGGTGTGCAACTGGTTGTCGACGAAATCCAGCCGTCCTTCGTGCGGATAACCCTGCTCGTCCGACAAGCCCATCGCCACCGCCACCCGTGGCGTGCGACCGTCACCACGTGCGGCCGCGCGCAAATGGTCCAGCTTCAACCAGGTGTGCTCGTCCACGTCGAAATAGGCGTACACCGGATTCACCGACACCACGCTGGTCAGCACGTCGTTGCTGGTGACGAGGTTGCCGGGCGTCACCTGCGCATTGCTGACGCGGCCGTCGATGGGGGCGCGCACATCAGTGAAGTCGAGGTTGAGCCGCGCCGCCGACAGCGCGGCATCGGCGGCGGCCAGCGCGGCCTTGGCGCTCTGCGCCCCGGTGATCTGGCGATCGGCTTCTTCCTGCGCGATCGCGTGCTTGTCGAGCAACCGCTTGGCGCGTTGCGCGTTGGCTTCGGCAAGTTCGAGCTGCGCACGGGCCTGGGTGCGTTGCGCGGACAGCCGGTCGACTTCGGCCTGGAACGGGCGCGGATCGATCTTGAACAGCACCTCGCCCTTGTGCACCAACGCGCCTTCGGTGAACTGCACGGCTTGGACGTACCCACCCACGCGGGGCTGCACCCGCACGGTGTTCACCGCCTGCAATTGGCCGGTGAAGTCGGCACTGTCGCTGACCGGCCGCTGCATCACCTTGGCGACGGTCACCTGCGGCGGACCGGCCGGCGCCGTCTGTGCGTGACCATTGCGATGGTCCAGAACGGCCCAACTTCCGAGGATGGCGACCGCGATCGCGCCGGCCAGGATCAATTTCTTTTTCATCGTACAGCTCCCTGATGGGTTTCCGTGCCTGAAGCGGCGCGGCAGGAGCCTTGAAATAAGAACACTGACCAGTACAGTTAACCCCCTCGTGAGGCATTCCACCCGTGACTGTCAGTCACGAATCGATGGATAATCCGAAAGATGGAAGACTTCTCAGCAATATCGAGCTTCGTCCGGGTGGTCGAAGCCAAGAGTTTCAGGGCCGCTGCCGCGCAACTGGGCATGACGCCTTCCGGCGTCAGCCGGGCGGTTTCACGGCTGGAAGAACACATCGGCGTGCGACTGCTGTTCCGCAGCACCCGCGCGCTCAACCTCACCGACGACGGCGAATCGTTCTATCGGCGCTGCAAGGACATCCTGGCCGATCTCGGCGAGGCGGTGGAATCGCTTGGCTATGCGCGCACCAAGCCACGCGGCAAATTGCGCGTCGCGATGAACGTGTCGATCGGGCGTGCCGGCCTGATTCCCAACCTCGCCGACTTCGAGGCGCGCTATCCCGACATCCGGCTGGAGCTCTCGATGAGCGAGCGCAACATCGGGCTGATCGAGGAAGGCATCGATTGCGCGATCCGGATGGGCGAACTGGAGGATTCCAACCTCGTCGCGCGCAAGCTGGGTTATTTCAGCAATGTCCTGTGCGCGTCGCCGGCTTATCTGGCACGCCACGGCACGCCGACCTGCCTCGAGGATCTGAAGCAGCACCAGTGCATCAACTACGTGTATCCGACCAACGGCCGCGCCTACCAGTGGCAATTCGATTCGCCGAACGGTCCGGTCACGCTGGACGTCGATGCGCACCTCTTGATCAATGATGGCGAGTCGGTGATCCAGGCGGCGATGGCGGGCCTCGGCATCATCCAGGTGCCGCACTGGCTGGCGGCCGGGCCGATCGGCCATGGCAAGCTGCAGGTCATCATGGAAGACACCATCTCGGCCGGCTCGCCGGTGTGGATCGTGTACCCGCAGAAGAAACACCTGTCGGCGCGCGTGCACGCCTTCATCGACTGGATCCACGAAGTGTTCCGGCGCGACAACCTGCCCGCTTGTCGGCGCGCCGCCAAGGAAGAAGCCCGCGCCAGTGCACTCGTGGAATCGGTGCGGATCGATTCTGCCGACAAGGTTTTGCCGTATCGCGAACCCGTCGAGGCGTAACCCCGCCGCTCAGCGGGACTGGCGCAACCGCAGCTTCGACACGTCCGGCGCGGCGAGCGGATGTGACGGGCTGCCGTGGACCTCGCCGAAGCGCCGGCCCGCGTTCCAGTCATCGGTGGCAGCCTGAACTTCTTCCGGCGTGCGCGCGACGAAGTTCCACCACAGCAGGACGTCCTCGCCGAACGGTGCGCCACCGATCAGCACGAATCGCGCAGCACTTTCGCTGCGCAATTCGATGCGGTCGCGTTCGGCGCCGAGATACGCCATCGCTTCGGGTGTGAAGGCGTCACCATCCACCTCCACCGAGCCGATCAGCGGCAACAACGCGTACTCGAAAGACGGATCGATTGACAGCTGCGTTCGCGCACCATCCATCGTGGCAATGTCCATGCCGATCAGGGGCGAGAACACCTCGACCGGCGAAGTTTGATCGAAAGCCTCGCCTACCAAGAGGGTGACCCGGAAACCATCGCACTCGATCACCGGCAGTTCGGGATAATTGCGGAACGACGGCGCGCCGTGACGATGCGCCTCGTCCAGCGCGATCCACAACTGCACCGCATGCAGGCGCCCGCCCCGGCCTTCGATGGAATCCTCGGCGTGCGAAATGCCCCGACCGGCGCTCATCAGGTTTACTTGGCCCGGTCGGATGGTTTGCTCGTTGCCCAGGCTGTCGCGATGCACGACTTCGCCCTCGATCATCCAGGTGAAGGTCTGCAAGCCGATGTGCGGATGCGGGCCGACGCGCAACCCGTGCGCGGCCTCGAAATCGAGCGGACCCAGATGGTCGAGGAAGCACCACGCGCCGACCATGCGGCGGTCGCGCTGCGGCAAGGCGCGACGCACATGCAGGCCGTCGCCGACTTCGGCGCTGCGAATCGCGCTGCGCTCAGGCGGCAACGCCCAACGCCTCGACGAGCTGGCTTTCGACTGCGGCGAGATCGGGAATCCACGCGGGCTCGTCGTGCACCAGTACCTGTTCGCGCACGCCGACCGGCAACGCGCCGGCGTTCTCGTCGGGCAGCAAGATGTCTTCGGCAATCAGGGTCAGACGCGGAAAGCCCTGCGTCAGCACGCCGAAATACGGCAGGCGCGCATGGCCGGAAAGCGCCTTCAGGATTGCCACGCGCGCGTTCTCGGTCGATTCGTCGGCGGCCGTGCCCGCGAGCGCCGAAAACGCCAGTACCGGCAAACCCCAACCGCGCCACGCCAGGCGCCCCAGCAACCATTCCGGCGCCCCTTCGACCGGCGACGGGTGGGCGAACGTGATCACCTCGGCCATGGTGGTGTTGGGCACCAGCACGCGCCCGCCCGTGACCGGCAACATGACCCCGCGGATTTCGCGCGGCAACGCATCAGCCATGCTCATGGCTGACTTCCTTCAATTTCGACTCGGCGGAATCGTTGGCGCCCGCGTTGCTGCCGGGATTTCCGCCGAACCAACGTTCGATCGGGTCGGCGTCGACCCGCAGCGGCACGATCGTTTCCATCGGCACCAGTTCCAGACCCGCAAAGGCATCGGACAAGACCGGTTCGGATGATTTGCGTGCGCCGCTGCCCGTGGCAGCCGCGGGCGCGACGTCCGGATCGACCAGCGCCCAGTCATCGAGCGAGGGCAGGCTCGCGAGCACGTCGGCATCGTCATCCGCCGCCGCAGCGGGCGCGGGAACCGTTTCGGAGTTGTGTGTGTCCTGCGTCATGGGTTCAGCCTCGGAAATTTGATCCTGCGGCGCGGGCGCTACGTTGCCGCCGGAAACCTCGCGCCAGACTTGGGTTGGATCCTGGTTTTGCGCGGATTTCGGTTCCGCGAGCCGCGCGTCGATCATCGCCGACAAGGCTTCGGTATCGACATCCAGCGCGGCTTCGGCTTCGAAATCGAATTCCGCGCGGGTTTGCTGGGATGCGTTGGCATTCAGCGATTCC
>JAICIW010000002.1 GCA_025928735.1 Rhodanobacteraceae bacterium
CGCCGTGATGCTCGCCACACGCCCTGCGCTCATCTACTGGAACGGGGCGACGCTCGATTGCATCCACTGCGTCCGCGCGCTGCAGGCCGACGGCATGGGCGTGTTTTTCACCATCGACGCAGGTCCGCAGGTGAAAGCCGTGTGCCTGCCCGGCGAAGCGTCACGCGTGGCCGATGCCCTGCGTGATGTCACCGGCGTGGAAGACGTACTGGTCAGCGGCCTCGGCGAAGGTGCGCGTATTGTCAAGGCCGTTGACGCATGTGCGTGACCGCCAGCGCGCCCGGCAAGCTGGTGCTGCTGGGCGAATACGCGGTACTGGAAGGCGCGCCGGCGCTGGTGCTGGCGGTGGATCGCCGGGCACGCGTGAAACTTGAATCCAGGGAATCTCTGGACACACCCCCCACTCGTCATCCCGGAATCGCGAAGCGATATCCGGGACCCAGCGACTTTGCAGTTCCCTGCGTTGCGCGGAAGTCACTGGGTCCCGGCTTTCGCCGGGATGACGACAAAGAGCAGGGCGTCCATGGCGATGACGAATTTTGGGAAATCGTCTCGCCCACCCTGCAATTGCAGGTTCGGCTGCGGCTGCAGGATGGCGGCGCGCAATGGATCGATGACGCTCCTCCCGAACTCGAATGGATCGCGACGCTGCTCGCGCGTTTTCCGCAAATCGAACAATTGCCAGCGTGCCGCATCGAATTCGACAGCGATGCGTTTTACCTGGATCACGAAGGCACGCGCCAGAAACTGGGACTCGGTTCCAGCGCGTCGCTCAGCGTCGCGCTGCTCGGCGCGTTGCACGCACACGTCCACGCCGCCCCTCCCACAATCGGCGAAGCGATCGAAGCGCACCGCGCGATCCAGCATGGCCGGGGCAGCGGCATCGACGTCGCGGCGTCGCTGACGGGCGGGCTCTCGCGCTTCCGGCTGGACGGCGGTGCTGCCCGGATCGCGCCCACGGCGTTGCCGACAACTCTTCATTGGGTTTGCGTCTACAGCGGCCGTCCGGCGTCCACCAGCACGATGCTCGCCACGGTCGCCGCCTGGCGTGAACGCGAGCCGACCGCATTCACGCAATACATGCATGAACTCGCTACAATTTCTTCACGCGGTATCGACGCCTCGACCGCCAACGATGCCGCCGCCTTCCTGTCCTCCCTCCACGATTACGCAACGGCCTTGGCGCGCTTCGGCGCGGCCGCAGGCGCGGACATCGCGAGCCGCGAACATCAGGCGATCGCCGCAATCGCCGCGGAATGCGGATGCGTCTACAAGAGCTGTGGCGCGGGCGGCGGTGACATAGGCGTCACGTTTGCCGTGGAAGATACGCGGTTGCGGGAGTTCTCGGAGCGTGCGTTGCGCGCAGGGTTTCCCGTGATCGGACTGGAAGCGGACCCCAAGGGTCTGGAGGTCGTTTCGAACGTTTGAGGCTTTGCAAGGAATCAAAATGGACCAATCGAGGTTGCCGGGTTTCTACAAGTTGTCGGTGCCGGAACGCGTGAACCTGGTGCGCGAGCGCGGCCTGCTGTCGCGCGAGGATTTTCAGGTTCTGTCGACCGGCGCGCACACGCTCACCGTCGCGCGCGCCGACAAGATGATCGAGAACGTGATCGGCGTGATGGGACTGCCGCTCGGACTCGGCCTCAACTTCCTGGTCAATGGCAAGGATCACGTGGTACCGCTGGTGGTCGAGGAACCCTCGATCGTCGCGGCGCTGTCATCGGCCGCAAAGTTGGTGCGTGCTGCCGGCGGCTTCACCACCCGCAGCACGGAGCCGATCCTGATCGGCCAGGTGCAGATCGTCGACATCGACAACTCGGCCACCGCACAGGCCGCGCTGCTGCAGCGCAAGCAGGAAATCCTGAACCTCGCCAACAGTCTGCATCCGAAGATGGTCGCCCGTGGCGGCGGCGCCAAGGATATCGAGGTGCGCATCCATCCCGCCGCCGACGGCCGCCGCGACATGGTGGTGCTGCATCTGCTGGTGAACACCTGCGACGCGATGGGCGCCAACATGGTCAACACCATGTGTGAAGGCGTGGCGCCGCTGGTGGAAGGCATCACCGGCGGCAAGGTATTCCTGCGCATTCTTTCCAATCTCACGGACCGCGCACTGGTGTGGGCGAAAGCGGTGATTCCGACCGAACTTCTGGCCGGCAAGGGTTACGACGGCGAGCAGGTACGCGACGGCATCATCCTCGCCAACGACCTCGCGGTTTGCGATCCCTATCGCGCGGCGACGCACAACAAGGGCATCATGAATGGCGTCGATGCTGCCGCGCTCGCGACCGGCAACGACTGGCGCGCGCTGGAAGCCGCCGCGCATGCGTACGCCGCGCGCGGCGAGCATTACACGTCGCTGACGCGCTGGTACAAGGACGACCAGGGCAATTTGGTCGGCACCATCGAGATGCCGATGAAGGTCGGCACCGTCGGCGGCAACCTGCAATCGAACGCCACCGTCGCGTTGAATCTGCGCCTCGCCAATGTCGCGACGGCGCGCGAGCTGGCGGAAATCATGGGCGCGGTCGGCCTGGCGCAGAACTTCTCCGCGCTGCGTGCGCTCGTCACCGACGGCATCCAGCAGGGCCACATGACCTTGCACGCCCGTTCGGTTGCGGTGAGCGCGGGCGCGACGCCGGAGATTTTCGAAACCGTGGTCGAACGCCTGCTCGATTCCGGCGAGATCAAGGTATGGAAGGCCCGCGAGATCATCGCCGAGGTCAAGAACCAGGTGCAGCCGGAAGCCAAAACCGTCGCGCACGGTTTCGAGCCCGTCGAGGAAACCGAATACGCGACCGGCTACGGCAAGGCGATCCTCTTGGGCGAACACGCGGTGGTGTATGGCCGCCACGCGATCGCCGTGCCGGTGCCGATGGCGATCCGTGCACGCGCCGAGGAATCGAACGACGGCACGCAGCTCATCATTCCGCGCTGGGGCGTCGAGTCGCGCCTGCATCCCGGCACCAAGCATCCCGGTTCGTTCCTGCAATCGCTGGAACTGATCCTGCAACGGCTCGAACTGACCGACCGCCCGCTGCGCATCCAAGTTTATCCCAACCTGCCGCGCGCCAACGGCTTGGGCGGCTCGGCCGCGCTCGCGGTGGCGGTGATCCGCGCGCTCGACCGCCATTGCGCGCTGGGCCTGACGGACCAGCAGGTGTGCGCGCTTTCCTACGAATGCGAGCGCGTCGCGCACGGCACGCCATCGGGCATCGACAACACCGTCGCGACGTACGGCCAGCCGCTGCTGTTCCAGCGCGGCGAGCCGCCCGTGGTGGAACCGCTTGAATTCATCAAACCGCTGCCGATGGTGATCGGGTTGTCGGGCGTGGAAAGCCTCACCGCGCGCACGGTCGGCCGCGTGCGCGAAGCGTGGCAACGCAACAAGCAGTTGTACGAACGCATCTTCGATGAAATCGATGCGCTGGCGATGCAGGGCATCAAGGCACTGCAAGCCTGGGACCTGCAACAATTCGGCGAACTGATGAACATCTGTCAGGGCCAGTTGAACGCGCTGCAGGTATCGAGCTGGGAGCTGGAAGAGATGATTCAGGTCGCACGCGCCAATGGCGCCGTCGGCGCGAAGCTCACCGGCGGCGGCGGCGGCGGCGCGATGATTGCGCTGTGCCCCGACGACCCGGGCCGCGTGGCGCGCGCGCTGCAGCAGGCCGGTTATCAGGCGATGGAGACCAGGATTGGCTGAGCACGAAGACAATCGCGTTGTATCGTTCGATTCCGAGCGACTGATCCTTGTCGACGAGACCGATCGCGAGATCGGCCACGCCAGCAAGGCCGACGCGCACGCCGGCCGTGGCATCCTGCACCGCGCGTTTTCGCTGTTCGTCTTCAATCCGGCCGGGGAACTGTTGCTGCAACAACGCGCTGCGTCGAAACCGCTGTGGCCCGGCTACTGGGCCAACAGTTGCTGCAGCCATCCGCGCGGCGGCGAGGACATGGAAACCGCGACGCAACGACGGCTGCACGAAGAGCTGGGCTTCACCTGCCCGCTCGAATTCGTCTACAAGTTCCAGTACCACGCCGAGTACGGCGACGCCGGTTCGGAAACCGAACTATGCTGGGTGTACGTCGGCGTATCCGATGCGCCCGTGCGCGTCAACGACACCGAAATCGCCGCGTGGCGCTATGTCGCGCCCGAGGCGCTCGATCACGAAATCGCGGAATCACCCGAACGCTTCACGCCATGGCTGAAGATGGAATGGCAACGCCTGCGTGGCGAATTTGCCAGTCGTTTGCCGGGCAACGGCGAAGCGCCTCGCTTGCAATGCGAAGCCTGATCGCCGACAACTTTCGCGGGATAGTTCTGCGCCCATCGTCCTGAAACCGTGGTGAATTGCACATCCGGCACCTAAACGCCGCGTTGACACGCAACGGTTCACCATGCACGGCAGACTCACACCGCGTACGCGCGGCCGGTCCTTGCGCCGCAGGAGATCCGCAATGTCGATTCCCGTTCGCCAGCAGTTGAAGGTCGCCAGCTACATCATCGGACGCCGCCTGCGCGGCGTGCAGCGTTATCCGCTCACGCTGATGCTGGAGCCGTTGTTCCAGTGCAACCTCGCCTGCCCGGGCTGCGGCAAGATCGATTACGACTCGCACATCCTCAAGCAACGACTGTCGGTCGAGGAATGTCTGGCGGCGGTCGACGAATGCGGCGCGCCGATGGTGTCGATCCCTGGTGGCGAGCCGCTGATCCACAAGGACATCAAGCAAATCGTCGAAGGCATCATCGCGCGCGGCAAATACATCTACCTGTGCACCAACGCGATCCTGCTGGAGAAGAAACTCGACCTGTTCACCCCGTCCGATCACCTGACATTTTCGGTGCATCTGGACGGCATGCGCGAGCGCCATGACGAGAGCGTCGGCCGCGAGGGCATCTTCGACACCGCCGTGTCGGCAATCCGCGCCGCCAAGAAGCGCGGCTTCCGCGTCAACATCAACACCACGTTGTTCACCACCGCCAAACCCGATGAGGTTGCCGAATTCTTCGACTTCGCCACCAACGACCTCAAGGTGGACGGCATTACCGTGTCGCCGGGTTATCACTACGAACACGCGCCACGCCAGGACGTCTTCATGGGACGCCGGCAATCGAAGGAACTGTTCCGCAACATCTTCAAGCGCAGGAACCGCAACCGCGCGAAATGGCCGCTGTCGCACTCCAGCCTGTTCCTGGATTTTGTATGCGGCAACCAAGGCTACCAATGTACCGCATGGAGCATGCCGTGCCGCAACGTGTTCGGGTGGCAAAAGCCCTGCTACCTGCTGGTCGACGAAGGCTACGCGCCGACCTTCGGCGACCTGATGGAGAAAACCGACTGGGACAACTACGGGGTGGGACGCAATCCCAAGTGCGCGAACTGCATGGCGCACTGCGGCTTCGAAGGCACCGCGGCCGCCGACTCGTTCGCGCACCCGCTGAAGGCGTTGTGGGCGAGTTTGCGCGGGCCCAGACTCACCGGCCCGTTCGCCGCCGATCCGCCGATTCTGTACGACACGCCGGAACCGAATCAGCGCCAGCCGCACAGCAACGTTCCCATCGCGCACTTCGGCGGCATCCAACGCTGACGATCGTGTAACCGGCGGCCATGGCCATCCTGATCCTCGCCGCCCTCGCACTGGCATGCTGGGCCAGCGTGTTGCTGGTGCCGTGGGCTGCCTGGCTCTGTCGCGAACATCTCGAAGCCGACTCGAATCCCCCTGCATCGCCTGCCGATTTCACGGTTTTGATCCCCGCCCGCAACGAGGCGCAGGTGATCGGCGAAACCCTGCGCGCGCTGTCGATCGCGGCGCCGACGGCGCGCGTCGTGGTGATCGACGACCAATCCACCGACGCCACCGCCTCCATCGCGCGCGCGAGCGGATTGCCGCATCTCGCCGTGATCGCGGGCACCACACCCCCGCAAGACTGGACCGGAAAGCTTTGGGCGCTGCAACAAGGACTCGAACGCGTCGGCACCCCGTGGGTGTTGTTGCTGGACGCCGACATCCGCCTCGCGCCCGGCCTGCTCGCGTCACTGCAGCGCAAGGCCGATGAAGGCTACGCGCTGGTTTCGCTGTGCGCGGAACCGTGCTGGCGCGGTCTTGCCGCGCGCTGGCTGCTGCCGGCATTCGTGTATTTCTTCAAGCTGCTTTATCCGTTCGCGCTGGCCAACGACCGGAATTCGCGCACCGCCGCGGCGGCCGGCGGCGTGATCATTGTCGATCGCGAGGTCCTGCTCGATGCCGGCGGGTTCGGTGCGTGGCGCGACGCCATCATCGATGACTGCACGCTCGCCACACGTGTAAAGCGCAAGGGTTATCGCTGCTGGATCGGCCTGACGCACGGCGCCACCAGCCGGCGACACGCACACTTCGGCGACATCGCACACATGATTGCGCGCACCGCGTTCGTGCAGTTGCGCGAATCGCTGCTGCTGACGCTGTTGGTTTCCGTGCTGTTGATCGTGGCATTCTGGATTCCCGTGGTTGCGCTCGCCTTCGGGCCGGCGCGCACCGTGCAGGCAATCGGACTGGTCGCCGCCCTCGCGATGCTCACATGCTATCTGCCGACCCTGATGTACTACCGGCGCAATCCGCTCGCGGCGCTGCTGCTGCCGTTGGCCGCGACATTTTTTCTTGCCGCCACCTGGTATTCAGCGTGGCGCGCGCTCACCGGCACGCGATCGGTCTGGAAGGGTCGGCGCTACCAGCGCGGAGAGGCATGAATGCAGCAGCGCGCCACGCCAGCAGTGACCGCAGGTGGTCCATGGACCCGCTTGCCCGACGCGACGATCGGCGCGCATCCCGTCGGCAACTGGCTGCTGCAGATGGGCTTCGATCTGTGGATTCGCACGGGCTATGAC
The DNA here is from genome assembly GCA_025928735.1 of Rhodanobacteraceae bacterium. GTDB lineage: Bacteria > Pseudomonadota > Gammaproteobacteria > Xanthomonadales > Rhodanobacteraceae > 66-474. The sequence continues at coordinate 6,870 of JAICIW010000002.1, forward strand.
CGCGAGATCGTTGCGCCCGCGCATTTCGAACTCGCGCCCGGTTCGCTGATCGCGTCCAATCACCAGCGTGACGTGGACGGCCCGATGCTCGGCATCGTGTTGGCGCGGCGGCGCGGGCTGCACTTCGAAGCTACGCCGCCGTTCTATGCCACCCGCGAAGATCTGTTCCGACCCGGCATCCTGTCACGCCTGACGGCCGATTGGCCGGCGCCTCTGTCGGCGCTGATGGGCCGCATTTCCCTGGCATGGTTCTTTCCCCTGGGGCGCACGGAACCGATGCGGCGGGTGCGCGAATTTACGCTCGGCGAAACGCTGCTCGCGCTGTGCGATGAAGGTTGCGGCGACGACGATTGCTGCGCGCTGCTGAATGCGCGCGGCCACCGCGAAACGATGCTCGCGGCCGGTACGTGTTCGGTGCAGGCGGCGCTCACGCGTCGCGACCTGCCGCTGGAATCGTGGTGGGGTCTGCGGCGACTTTCGCTTCCCGCGCTTCGGAAGTTGCTGCCCGCATTCCGCGCGGTGGTGGATGCCCAACTCGCGCACTTCGCGAGCCGGATCGATCGCGGCGGCTGCGTGTATTTTTCCCCGGAGGGGACCATTTCGATGGACGGCCACTTCGGCCGCATCCGCGCAGGTTTTTTCCGGCTCGTACACACCACGCGTGCGCCGCCATGGGTACAACCGATGGCGCTGGGTTACGACACGCTGGCGCCGGGACGGTCACGCGTTGTGATCCGTATCGGCGAGCGGTTTCGCGCCGATACCTCGCTGGATCGGGGCGCCTTCGATGCGGCCTTGCGACGCAGGATTCTTGACACCGTACCGATCACGCCGAGCCACCTGCTGGCGCGCTTCCTGTCGCACGGACCGCAAGACTTCACTGCGCGCGACCTCGGCAAGTGGTTGACACGCGGCATTGCGACATTGCACGCACGCGACGCCTCACTCGACCCGCTGTTTGCGCGCACCGATCTGCAGCAACTCGCATCCGAACGCCTGCGCTGGCTGCAGCGCAAACGGCTGGTAGCGCGCGGCGGCGACGGGTTCCGCAACATCGTTCCGCAAAACTCGGAGCCGGGCTGGCGCACCCCCGCCGCCGTCGTGCGCTATCTCGACAACAGCCTCGCCGACCTTCTGCCCGACGTCGATCGGGTGTTGCCATGCTGAAGATCTTCACGCATGCGCGCGCCGTCCTGAAACCACAAGTGATCCTGCCGGTGCTGCTGGCCGCGGCGCTGCTGGTGTTCGCGTTCAGTCTCGGTGATCTCGGCAAGGTGGTGGCACGCCTGCGGGATCTGCCGCTGCGCGTGCTGGGCATCTCGATCGGCGGCGCAGCGGTCTATCTCGGGTGCAAGGCCGTGCAACTGCGCTTGATGCTGCGGCGGATCGACGTGTGCATTCCGCCTCGGCCGTTCTGGCTTGCCTTCGCGGTCGGCGAACTCACGGTGACGCTGCCGCTGGGGCTTTTTTCCCAGAACTGGGTGTTGTCGGCTTCGCGGCGCGTGCATGTCGGCCGCAGCTCGGCCGCGACGGTGATGATGTTGCTGGTCGAGATCGCAACGGTGTTCCTGTTTCTCGCGGTCATCGCGATACCCGGCTGGAGCGAGGTGCGGTGGATTTCGGTGGCGCTGCTGGTGGTGTTCGCCTCGGCGGTCGCGGCGGCGCTGCTGTTCGAAGACAAGGCACGCGAGTTGCCGGACCGCTTCCGTCGCGAATGGGTGAAGAAGATCGCGAAGGGCGCCATCGAATTGCTGGACGGCCTGCGCAAACTGTGCACGCCCCACACCATCGCGGTGAGCCTGGTGCTGGCGGCCATCTACCTTGGTGCGCTCGCCACCGCGTTTTGGCAGGTGGGACGTGGCATGCACGTACAGCATCTCAGCTATCTCGACGCCACCACCATCTACATGTTTTCGCTGGCGGTCATCCTGATCGGCGCGGGACTGATCAGCCAGATCGGCACCGTCGACCTGCTCGGCATGGTCATCGCGCGCGCGTGGGGCATCGGCTACACCGACGGTCTGGCGATGATGCTGGGGTTTCGCATCGTGTGGACCGGTTCGATCTGGCTGCTGTGCCTGCCGATCGTCGGCGCCACCTGGCGCGAAATGCCATCCCACGGCAAGCGCAAATCAGGTGACGGTGGCAAGCAAGAGTCCGGTTGAGGGGCTTGTTGCCTATCCGTGGCGCGAACGCCGTCGGCGCGCCCGTGCCACCATCTTCGGATCGGCGGCACGACGGATGCGCATGGGCACCGCATCGCGCCACCCGCGCCACCCAAGGCCGCCGCCAATCAGCGCGAGGCCGAGGCACATGAGGCCGAATGCTCCCGGTTCCGGCACGCCCACGCTGCCGCCACCGTCACCCGCGCCGCCGGATGGGCCGCTCAACGCGAGCTGCAAACCGCGACCACCGTCGATCTCGTTGAGCTCACACCCGAAGCCTTGCATCAGGCCGTAACACCTGAAATTCACGTCGTCCAGGTGGGAGAACGCCGATGCGCTGAAGAAATCGAAGGTATCGCCATCGCGCTGGCTCGTGTTGTTGCCGAGGTAGAAATCGAACCACGTGGAACCGAGCCAGATGGCGAACGGGTCGAATGTCACCCTGGAACTGGAGACAAGGGTATCGAAGCTCGTCAGGCTATCGACATCCACATGCATCGAACCATAAAGCTCGACGGCCTGCGCGTCGATGATAAAGCTGCCGATATCCCCCGGATCTTCGCCGGGACTCAGCACCGCGCCATCACCCAGATGCAAGAGGCTGGCGGACGTGACATGGCCGCTGCCGGCCAGCGTGCCGCCATCGATGCGGATCAGGCCCTGTGAAAGATCGCCTTGGAAGGTCGTGGTGCCAGCGGTTTGCGTGAAGACTCCGGAACCTCGAATTCCACCTGTGGATTTCACGGTGCCGGCATTCACGAATTCCCCGTCGTTCCGGAACGTGCCGGCGTTGTCGAAGTGCCCGGACTTCCCGTTGTCGAAGCGACCCTTGTTTGTCAGCGTGCCGTTGAGAGTATTGGTGAACGTACCTTCGTTGGCCAGCGTGCCCGCCTGGATCTTCAATGCAGCATGATTGATCAGCGTTGCGCCCACCTCGTTCCTCAGCCTGCCCTTGTTCGACAGCGAGCTGTAGTTGGTCAGCGTCCCGCCGGCCTCGTTCTTCAGCGTATTGAAGTTCGACAGCGAACCATAGTTGGTCAGAGTCCCGCCTAGCTCGTTGGTCAGCGTGCCTGCGTTCGAAAGCGAACCCAGGTTGGTCAGTGTGCCGCCGAACTGATTCCTCAGCGTGCCCAAATTCTGCAGGTCACCGACGTTGGTGATCGTTCCCATCAGGTTCGTCAGCGTGGAGCCATTGATCAGATCGCCAAAGTTTTCCACCGCGGCGTTCATGTTTCTCAATGACCCGATGCTTTCGAGGGTGCCATGGTTGATCAAATGGCCGCCGGAAAGATTGTCCAGAGTGCCATTGCTGCTCAAGGTACCCCAGTTGGCCAGCACGCCGGACAGATCGTTCATCAGCATGCCGGAACTGGACATATGGCCGAGGTTGTCGATTACCCCGCCACGGTTCAGGACCGAACCGTTACTCGTAAGCACACCGTGGCTACCATTGGTCAACGTACCGTAGTTGGACAATGCGCCGCCATTGAAGATTTCCGCGGGCCCCCATACCGCCCCGTCGTTGCTCAGGGTGCCGAAATTCTGCACGTTGCCATTGTTGATCAGTTGGGTCTTCACAGCGTTCCGGAACACCCCGGTGGCTGCATTTACGAGAATGCCGCCGTCATGATTGACGACCCTCTGGAAGTTGAACACGGTCCCGGCATTGGTCAGCGAGCCCGAAGAATGGATATCCGCCGTGTAGAGGGCGCAGAAGGTACCGGGGGCCACGCTCCTGGCATCGTGGATATTGATCTGCGGATATATCGGGTTGCAGTCCAATGGCTCGGCGGCATGTCCCGGCGCAACGTACAGCCCCAAGCCGCAGGCGCCCACGGCGAGTGCCAGGCGGAGTGCGCCGCGTCGGGCGCGGCCGTGGGTCATGCGATGCCCCGGTTGATCCTCGTTGGCTTCCATCACTGCTCCCCATGGGGTTTTTTGACGCGCCGAAGCGCGAACCGATACCCCCACACACGAACAGAGTCGGTACCAGGGCACAAACCTTCAGCGCTGCACCGATCGGGCGACCCACGGCCGGCCTGGGGCAAGCTGGGCTATCTGGAAGCACAGTCCGTACCAAGCGATCAAATTACTTGTAATCAACAAGTTGCAAACGCCAGCCGAATTTGACCCGCGCAAATCGTAAAGTCTGCCGACAGTCAGGCGGAATGTTCGGGGCTCATGCCTCAGGCGATCGCGGCCAGGAAGTGCCCGACTGACACCGCTGCATCCATGCGCGGAATGCCCGCGGCCGCGCGTGCGCGATCGATGTCGCGCGGCAGATCCAGATGTTTTTGGTCTTCCGACCAGACATGCCCCTTGTCGCGATGAAAGCGCGCCAGGTATTCCTGCTCGCTTTGTCCGGGCGTCGCCACGAACAGCGCCTTGCGACCCAGCGCCGCCAGTTCCATCAGCGTGGTGTAGCCCGAGCGCGTCATCACCAGCTTCGCGCGGTTGAGCATTTCGGCCTGGCGTTCGCGGTTGAGATAGTCGTACACGGTGGCGCCATCGATCTCGCGCGCGCCGTCGCCGTCGCCCGGCTTTCCCAGTGTCACCACGATGCGGCCTGCAAGTTTCGGCAGCGCTTCCAGCACCAGTTCTTCCAGCAGGCCACGTTGCGGTTCGATGCCGGATACCGAAAAGAACACGTCGATGTCCTGCTCGACGTCCATGGGCTGGACGCTGGACAGCGGGCCGATATATACCAGTCGACCGTCGCCCCAGTCGAATTCCGGATCGTGGCCCAGCCAGCCCGACAAGCCGCCGTTTTCCGCGACGTCCGGTATCAATATCCGGGTGAAGCCACGCAACAAGTTGCGCTGCCCCCATTCCGCGACCCATTGCGTGAACCCGCTGAAGAACGGCACCACTTGATGGATCGAATGGAGGATGCAGTAGCTCGGCACCGCGCGCGACCACACGCCGAAACGACTGTCCGAAATCACGCAGTCGAGATGCCGTTGCGCCACCAGCGCCTCGGTCATCCGGTGCTCACGGCGGAAACCCGCCAGCACCCACGGCATCGAAGCCGTCATGCGCAGATAGAACACGGCGGGGTAGCGGCTGAAAGGCGCGGGCGTATCGCGGAACGGAAAATACTCGCAGGCGTCGCCCAGTTCCGACTGCAGCAAGCGCATGCCGGGGCCCGGCTGGATCATCACCATCACCTGATCGCCGCGGTCCAGCAGTGCGCGGATCAACCCAAGGCTGCGCGTCGCATGTCCGAGACCCCAGTGGTAGACGCCATACAGGATTCGTCGCCCCATCCAGACTTCCTTTGCCGTGCCGGCGAAACCACGATCCCGCATGCTGGCATGCAAAACGTGTATGCGGCGCGAACGTGGCAATCGTGCGAAAATCGTTCGCCATGCGCGCACCGTGGTTTTCTGTGGGCGAACGCAAGCGTGCAGCAATCTTGGCCCCGTAGCTCAGCTGGATAGAGCGTCCCCCTCCTAAGGGGAAGGTCGCCCGTTCGAATCGGGCCGGGGTCGCCATCTCGACGCGCGTGCGCGAACCCGCCCGCCTCCGATCAACGTCTGCCGCGCGAGCCCCGTGTTTTCGCGCTGCTACAATGTGCGATTGATTTCACGCGCTGCACGTGCAGTGGACACAGGAGCTTGCATGACCCATCCCATTCTTTCCGCGCTCGGCCTCGCCGACACCAATTCCGGCACCTTCCTCGGCAACGATGAGTGGTCGAAGACCACCAACGCGGGCGTGCTGGAACCCTTGAATCCGGCCACCAACGAAGTGCTGGCGAAGGTGTATGCGACCAGCGACGCGGATTACGAAACCATCGTGCGCAACGCGCAGAAGGCGTTCGCGGAATGGCGCAATGTTCCGGCACCGAAGCGCGGCGAAGCGGTGCGCCTGTGCGCACACGCGCTGCGCGAGCACAAGGACGCGCTCGGTTCGCTGGTCGCGCTGGAAATGGGCAAGATCAAGCCGGAGGGTGACGGCGAAGTGCAGGAAATGATCGACATCGCCGACTTCGCGGTCGGCCAGTCGCGCATGTTGTACGGCCTGTCGATGCATTCCGAGCGCCCGGGCCACCGGATGTACGAACAATGGCACCCGCTGGGCCTGGTCGGCATCATCAGCGCCTTCAACTTCCCGGTCGCGGTGTGGAGCTGGAATGCGTTCGTCGCCGCGGTGTGCGGCAACGTGTGCATCTGGAAGCCGTCGCCCAAGACGCCGCTGTCGGCGATCGCTTCCGTCCGCATCTGCAACGAAGCACTGAAGGCCGGTGGCTTCCCGGAAATCTTCTACCTCTTCAACGACGCGGGCAGCGAACTGGCGCAGAAGTTCGTGGACGACAAGCGCATCCCGTTGATCAGCTTCACGGGTTCCACCAAGGTGGGCCGCATGGTCGGCGAACGCGTGGCCGCGCGGATGGGCCGCTCGCTGCTGGAACTCGGTGGCAACAACGCAATCATCCTCGATCGCTCGGCCGACCTGGGTCTCGCGATCCCGGCGATCGTGTTCGGCGCGGTCGGCACCGCGGGCCAGCGCTGCACTTCGACGCGCCGCCTGTTCGTGCACGAATCGATTGTCGACGACGTGCTGGGCAAGCTGCGCCACGCCTACCAGCAAGTCGAGAAGAAGATCGGCGACCCGACCAAGCCGGAAACATTGATGGGTCCGCTGAACAGCAAGGCCGCGGTCGACCAGTTCGCGAACGCGGTGAAGACCGCGAAAGCCAGCGGCGCGCGCGTCGTCAGCGGCGGCTCGGTGCTGGAACGCCAAGGCAACTTCGTGGAACCGACCATCATCGCCGGCGTGCAGTCCTCCGACGAAATCGTGCAGACCGAAACCTTCGCGCCGATCCTCTACGTGATGCCGTTCAAGACGCTGGACGACGCGATCCGCATGCAGAACGACGTGCCGCAGGGTCTGTCTTCGGCGATCTTCACGCAAAACCTGAAGGCCGCCGAACAGTACCTGTCCGGCTCGGGCTCCGACTGCGGTATCGCCAACGTCAACATCGGCACCTCGGGCGCCGAAATCGGCGGCGCGTTCGGTGGCGAAAAGGAAACCGGTGGCGGGCGCGAATCCGGCTCGGACGCGTGGAAGGCTTACATGCGCCGCCAGACCAACACCATCAACTGGTCGGACGCGTTGCCGTTGGCGCAGGGCATCAAGTTCGATTTGTGACGGGATTCGGGATTCGGGATTCGGGATTCGGGATTCGGGATTCGGGATTCGGGATTCGGGATTCGGGATTCGGGATTCTAAGAAGCGTAACAAGACACCTCGTCATTCCGGGGCCGCATCCAGCTTCATCGGATGCGGAACCCGGAACCCAGTGTCTTTTCATCATCAGAGCCAAGGCGCTCGGTTCCGGATCGTGGCTTCGCCACGTCCGGAATGACGACAAGGTTGGTTGTTGGTTGAAGTCCAGCAAGAGCGCGTGATGAACACACCCTCCGGTTCCATCGAATACCGCCTCGCCGCGATCTCGGACATCCATGGCAATCTCGCCGCGCTGGACGCGGTGCTGGAAGACATCGACAGGCGCGGCTGCGACCTGGTCGTCAATCTCGGTGACATTCTTTCCGGGCCATTGCAGCCGGCTGAAACCGCCGACCGCCTGATGGCACTGGACCTGCCGACGATCCGCGGCAATCACGAACGGCAGCTGCTCGAACAGACGCAGGAACGCATGGGCGCTTCCGACGCTTATGCCCGCGCGCGTCTCAGCGATCAACAGATGGATTGGGTGCGCGGGCTGCCAACCAGCCTGCAGCTGGACGGTGGCGTACACCTGTGTCATGGCACCCCACGCAGCGACCTCGAATATTTTCTCGAAGAAACGGATGTGGCCGGCGCACACCCGGCAACGCTCGATGTCGTGCGTGAACGCGCCGGCGACATCGACGCCGAGCTGATCTTGTGCGGGCACACGCACATGCCGCGCAGCATGCGACTCGCCGACGGCCGATTGATCGTGAATCCCGGCAGCGTCGGGCTGCAGGCCTTCGCATGGGAAGACCACGCGCACCCGCACGTGATGGAGACCGGCTCGCCGCACGCGCGCTATGCCCTGCTCGAACGCGGCACGCATGGCTGGACGGTGGCCCACGTCGCGGTCGCCTACGACTGGGAATCCGTCGCGCGCACGGCCGAACGGCACGGTCGGCCGGAATGGGCGCACGCGCTCCGACACGGGCGCATGCCCATTGCCACACTGCAGGAACACGCCGCATGAGCGTATCGACGCCGTTCGACTTCAATGGGTACCGCGTCGCCGTTGCCGGCGGCAGCAAGGGCATCGGCCGCGCGATTGCGCTGGGATTTCTCGAGGGCGGCGCGCAGGTGTCGGTGTGCGCGCGTGGGCAGGAAGGGCTGGACGCGTTGGCGCAAGATGCCGGCGCGCACGCGGGCAATCTGCATACCCAGACCTGCGACCTGTCGCAGATCGATCAAATCGAACGCTGGATCGGCGACGCCGCGCAAGCCTTGGGCGGTCTGGATGTGCAGATCAACAACGCCACCGGCTACGGCTTCCGCGAAGACGACGAATCCTGGCTGGTCGATTTCAACGTCGACCTGATGGCGGCGGTACGCGCGTCGCGATTCGCGGTGCCACACCTGAAGACATCGCCGCACGCCTCGATCCTGCACACGAGTTCGATCGGCTCGTTCCGGCCGCGTACCATGGGGCCGCCCTACGCTGCGATGAAGGCGGCGCTGAACCATTACACCCGTACGCAGGCACTGGCGTTGGCCGAGCACCGCATTCGTGTCAATGCGATCGCGCCGGGTTCCATCGAATTTCCCGATGGCGTGTGGGATCGCGTCAAGCACGACAAACCGGAACAGTACCAAAAGGTGCTCGGCACGATTCCGTTCGATCGCTTCGGCACGCCAGAAGAAGTCGCCCACCTCGCATTGTTCCTTGCCTCGCCCTTCGCGGGCTGGATCACGGGCCAGATCATGACGGTCGATGGCGGCCAGTCGCTGCGTTTTTGAGGACGCCCGGTGGAAAACGCGCACCGATGGTGTGCGATCATGAGCTAATGAAACCGGAAGCGTTTCGGCCATGAACACCGTCTACCCGCGTACCAATTCGCTGGCCGTGGTGAGCCTGGTGTTCGGGGTGCTCGCATACGTGTGTCTTCCGGGCCTCGGGGCACTGATCGCCGTGGCCTGCGGGCATTCCGCGCGCTCGGAAATCCGGCGCGCCGCACCCGGCAGTGTGGAGGGCGATGGCATGGCGCTGGCGGGGTTGATTCTGGGATGGCTGCAGATTGGCTTCATGCTGGCGCTGCTTTGCGGCGCCGTCCTGATCTTGTTCGGCGCGATCGCCTTCAGCGGATTCCACTGACCCGATGTATACCCCGCTGCGCCCCCTGCTGTTCTCGCTGGAAGCCGAAGCCGCGCATCGCTTGACCCTGTATGCATTGGGCGTCGCGCAACGCAGCAACCTGATGCGCTGGGTGGCGCAGCCGCCGCCCGCCGATTTGCCGGTGCGCGCGTTCGGCATTGAATTCCCGAACCCGGTCGGGCTTGCGGCCGGGCTGGACAAGAACGGCGAACACCTCGATGCCCTCGGCGCGCTGGGCTTCGGTTTCATCGAAATCGGCACCGCGACGCCGCGTCCGCAAGCGGGCAATCCCAAGCCGCGCCTGTTCCGGTTGCCGGGACACGAAGCCCTGATCAACCGGATGGGATTCAACAACGACGGCGTGGACGCGCTGGTGCGCAATGTCGAACGATCGCACTGGCGCGGCGTGCTGGGCATCAACATCGGCAAGAACAAGGACACGCCCAACGAACACGCGGCCGACGATTATCTTGCCTGCCTCGAGCGTGTGTATCCGCTGGCGAGCTATGTCACGGTCAACGTGTCCTCACCGAACACGCCGGGCTTGCGCGACCTTCAGCAAGGCGACTCGCTGCAGCGCCTGATCGCAACCTTGATGGATGCGCGCGAGAAACTCGCGGTCCGACACGGCGCACGCAAACCGATCCTGCTCAAGATCGCACCCGACCTGGATGATGCACAGATGGACGCGATGGCGGCGGCCTTGCTGGGCTCGGGCATCAATGGCTTGATCTGCACCAATACCACGATCGACCGCACCGGGGTTGCAGGCAGCGCGCATGCCAGCGAGACAGGCGGCCTGTCGGGCAAGCCGCTGTTCGAACCCTCGACCGAAATCCTGCGCGGCATGGCACGACGGCTTGGCGACGCGATGCCGCTGGTCGGTGTGGGCGGCGTGCTGACCGGCAGCGATGCGGCCGACAAACTCGCGGCCGGCGCCAAACTGGTGCAGATTTATTCGGGACTGATCTACCGCGGCCCGTGGCTGCTGACGGAGTGCGTCGAGGAAATCCGCCGGCAATCGGAAGAGCCGGCCGCGGGTACAGCCCCGTGAATGCCATCCGAAGTTCCGGTTTCACCTTGAGCCCAAACGCATCGCTGCGCGATCGCAACACCCTGCGGGTGGATGCACGCGCGGCGTGGCTGGCAGACATCCATGACGCGGCGGCGATCCCCGATTTGCTGGATCAGGCGGTGTTGCGCGATGCGCCGACCTTGCTGCTGGGCGAGGGTTCGAACGTACTGTTCACCCGCGACTTCGATGGCGCGGTCGTGACCATGAAGACCCGCGGCATCGAAACGCTGGACGGTGGCAGCGATGCGGTGCGCATTCGTGTCGCCGCGGGCGAGCACTGGGATGGCCTGGTGCGCTGGGCGCTGGCGCACGGTCACGCCGGACTCGAAAACCTGATCCTGATTCCGGGCAGCGTCGGCGCCGCGCCGATGCAGAACATCGGGGCGTACGGCGTCGAGGTCCGCGAATTCATCGAATCGGTCGAAGCGTACGATCTGCGGCAGCGACGCCATGCGGTGTTCCGGAACGCCGATTGCGAATTCGGCTATCGCGATTCGATCTTCAAGCGCCACCCCGATCGCTGGTTGATCACCGCGGTCACGCTGCGCCTGCCGCGCGAATGGTCGCCGCGCATCGAATATTCCGGCGTGCAGGACGAACTCCGACGCATGGGCATCGAACATCCCGCACCCATCCACGTGGCCGACACGGTAATGGCCTTGCGCACCCGCAAGCTGCCCGACCCGGCCGTGATCGGCAACGCCGGCAGCTTCTTCAAGAACCCGCTGATCCCCGGCGCACAGGCCGCTGCCCTGCGCGCCGAGCATCCGCAACTGCCCTGCTGGCCGGCCCCGAACGACACCTCGAAACTGTCGGCGGCATGGTTGATTGAAGCCTCTGGTTTCAAAGGCTTGCGTGAAGGTGATGCAGGCATTTCGAATCGCCACGCGCTGGTGCTGGTGAACCATGGCGATGCCACGGGCGAACAGTTGTGGGCACTCGCGCAACGCGTGCGCGCAGGCGTTCGCGAACAATTCGGTGTCGAGCTGGAACCGGAGCCGCGCGTCATAACGGCCTAGCCGCATCGATCTGCGGTGGCCCCAGCTTGACCCATCTCCCAAGTGTGGGATTCGGGCGAAGTGAAACGCGACGGCGATACCGAACCCTCATCCGGCGCTGCGCGCCACCTTCTTCCGATGGGAGAGGGAAACACGTGGGTGCCGGCGCGCGCAGCGAGTCCCCTACCGCGACTTGTCGGATGCCGGCGCGGCCAGATAATGCCGCTCGCCCTTGGTGGCATCGAAATACACGGCGGTCAGCAAACCGGTCTCGGGATCGACGAACCGCTCGCCGGTGTCGACCCAGCGCGGATCGGGTCCCGCGGCAAGGATCGGCTTGTAGCGCCAGCGCTCGATCGCGAGTGCGACGATCAGGAACGCGCCGCCGAGAATCAGTTGTGGCAGAAACACCGCCAATACTCCACCCACCAGCAACGCGATCGCCCCGACCAGCAGCAGCGCGCCACCAATCACATAGAGCGCGATCATGAGCATGATGCGGTCAGACTTTCTCGATCACCACCGCGGTCCCGTACGCGACGATCTCGCTCATGGTCTGGCCGATCTCGGACGAATCGAAGCGCATCATCACCACCGCATTGGCGCCCATTGCCTGCGCGTTCTGGACCATCCGGTCGGTGGCGTGGCGGCGCGCCTCCTCCAGCATCTGGGTGTACTCATTGATCTCGCCGCCCACGATGGAACGCAGGCCCGCCATCACATTGCCACCGATGCCGCGGCTGCGCACCACCAGCCCGAAAACCTGGCCCTTGGTTTCGGTGACCTTGTAACCGGCCACGTATTCGCTTGTCACGATGATCATGTGATCCTCCCGCCACGGCACTCAGAATCTGATAACCCGTATTTCGTCATTCACGCGGAGGCGAAGCTTTTTTGGGGAAGCACTGGTTTTGCTCGTCATCCCGGCGAAAGCCGGGACCCAGTGACTTTTCCGCAACACGCTCAAATGCAAAGTCGCTGGGTCCCGGATATCGCTTCGCGATTCCGGCATGACGAGCGATGGATTGATCGGAGGCTACCGGCGCGTATTGGCGAGCAGCCGGAGCAGTTCCAGATACAGCCATACCAGCGTCACCATCAGGGCGAACGCGCAATACCACTCCATGTACTTGGGCGCGCCCTGCGCCGTGGCGCGTTCGATCAGGTCGAAATCGAGCACCAGATTGAGCGCCGCGATGCACACCACGAACACGCTGATCAGGATGCTGAGCGTGCCACCCGCGAACAGGATCGAGGTGTTCACGCTGGTGAACGCGGACAATCCCCACGACACCAGGTACAGCAGCAGGATGCCGCCGGTCGCGGCCATCACGCCCATCCGGAACTTCTGGGTGACCTTGATGATGCCGCTGCGATAAAGGAACAGCATCACCACCAGCACGCCAATCGAGGCCATGATCGCCTGCAGCACGATGCCGTGGTATTGCACCTCGAACAAGGCGGAGATCGCGCCGAGGAAGGTGCCCTCCGCAAGCGCGTACACGGGCGCGGTGAAGGACGACCAGTTGGGCTTGAAGGCGCTGGCGATCGCGAAGATCAATCCCACGATCAGGCCGCCCCACATGAACGGCTGCATCGCCTGCAAGCCGGCGGGAATGCCACCCGCCGCGGACGTCAGCATGAAGTGATGCCAGGTCCACGCACCGGTGATCAGCATCAGCACCAGCAGCAGGCCGGCGCGCGTGAGCGTGCCGTTCAAGGTCATGGGCTCCGCCGTTGCGGGCAGGTTCTGGAAGACCTTGTCGCGCAGCGCGGGGTTATGGGAACGCAGGGCCATGGATGTCCTCACTGTCGAATATGAAGCGGCTCACCGCCGCCATTGCCGGAACTCTAGCGGACCCGTCGGGAAGCCGCCATGGATCAGACCCCATATCGGGCCCACAGGTTCCAAATGCAATGGCATCAATGGGTTCGGGTGAACCCGTCCGCGCTCCACGCTTCGGATCCGACGCCGTGGTGGACGGTGAAAAGGCCGGCGTCACTTCCTCGGGCCAGCCTCTTCATGGGGCGCCCCGTGCGCAGGCGCCAGTCAGGCAACGCCGTCGATAATCATCGGCACGATGTCGGACACGGATCGGTTCAACCTGCCGGATTCACCGGAGCGCCAGGGCCATCGCACGTCGCCGCTGGAAGGATGTTGGCGACCGGTCAGGCCGTGGCGCGGGCGGGCCACACCCGCAACGCCCGCTAATCCCGCGCGCAATGCCACTATCGATCTGTTTCGCGTGATCGCGATTTTCGGCGTGATCGTCGTGCACACCGATCCGGTGACCCGCAAGGTATTCACCAGCGCGCCCGAGCACCTTGCCAACCTGATGATCACCGGCGCCGGACGGCTGGCGGTGCCGTTCTTCTTCGTGGCGTCGGGTTATTTCTTTGGCGGCAAGGTTCGCGAAGGCGCGCCGCCGCTGCCGTTGTTCGCCCGCTATGCGAAGCGATTGCTGCGCATCTGGGTACTGTGGTCGCTGATTTATCTGTTGATCCCGCTGCGGCTTGGCCAGTGGCAGCACCAAGGCTGGTGGCAAGCCGTGGTCGAACAGCTCCGGAACATGGCGGCGCATCCACTGTTGATCGTGTTCGTGGGCGGCAAGGGGCACCTCTGGTTCCTGATGGCGCTGGTGATGGCACTCGCGATCGCCGCGATTTGCGAAAAGCTGCGCGCGCGACGGCTGTTCTACGCCTTGGGCATCGCGTTGTACGTGTACGGACTGCTGACCGGCTTGTACGCCAATACGGCGGCCGGTTTTTCGGTTCCGTTCGATCCGCGCAATGGCCCAGTGATGAGTGCACTGCTGGTGGCCTGCGGCTACTGGATCGCGGGCTGTCACGGCCGCGTCGATCCCGTCGCCGCGTTTGCCGTAATGGCGATCGGCCTGATCGGATTCGAGGCCGAGTTGCACTGGGTGCCGATGCTGTCCAGCGCATGGCCACCCATCATCGATTACGGTGTATTCACGCCGGTGTTCGGCATCGGCGCACTGCTGTTCGGCGTGGCCGTACCGCATCTCGGCGGGCGCTGGTGGCCGCGGGTCGGCGCCGAATGTGTGCTCGGGATTTACGTGTGCCACGAACTGTTCGTGGAACCGCCGTGGATGCTGCACGCATGGTTCCACAATTACGCGTGGGAATTCCTGTTCCCGGTGATCGTGTTCGTGCTCGCACTGGGCCTGACGATGCTGCTCGCGCGCGAACGGCATTTGCGGTGGTTGGTTCGATGAAGAATTCGCCGAACACGTTGGGCTTCGAATGAGGCATCAACGCAACCGACCGCCTTACGCCGCCGGCGATGGCGCCTCGACCGGCTCGACTGGCCGCACATCGGGCAGGAAAATCGCGAGGATTCCGAGCAGCGGCAAGAACGCGCAGATCTGATACACGAACACGATCCCGAAATGGTCGGCGATGCCGCCCAGTACCGCGGCGCCGATCCCGCCGAGCCCGAAACTGAAACCATAGAACAGGCCCGACACCATGCCGATGCGGTGGGTCAGCATGTCCTGCGCGTACACGATGATGGCCGGGAATGCCGAGGCCAGGATCAGGCCGATCACGACGCTCAAACCCACCGTCCAGCCGAGCCCGACGTACGGCAGCACCAAGGTGAACGGCGCGCAGCCCAGGATCGAAAACCAGATCACGCGCCTGCGACCGATTCGGTCACCCAGTGGACCGCCAATCATCGTGCCGACGGCGACCGCGAACAGGAACACGCCCAGCAGATTGGCCGCGGTGTGCGTGGACACGCCGAAATGCTGGATCAGGTAAAACTCGTAATAGCTGCTGATGCTGGCGAGATAAAAAAACTTGGAGAACATCAGCGCCAGCAGCACGAAGATGGTGTGCATGACCGTGCGTCGGGAATACAGCGGCTGATAATTCGCGGCGCGGCGCGCCACCCGCTCGTCGGCGTGCTGCTTGTACCAGCGGCTCACCTGCAGCAACACCACGATCGCAAGCAGCGCCGCAAGGCCGAACCAGCCCACGTGCGCGCGGCCGACCCGCAGCACGATTACCGCCGCCAGCACCGGCCCCAATGCCTGCCCGAGGTTGCCACCGATCTGGAACAGCGATTGCGCGAGACCATAACGCCCGCCCGAAGCCATGCGCGCCACGCGCGATGATTCCGGATGGAACACCGACGAGCCGCAGCCGATCAGCGCCACCGCAAGCAGCAGGATCGGATAGGTCGGCGCCGCCGACATCAACAGCAGACCGCTGAAGGTGAAACACATCCCGATCGGCAGCGAGTAAGGCAGCGGATGTTTGTCCGTGACCATCCCCACCACCGGTTGCAGCAGCGAAGCGGTCAATTGGAAGGTGAGCGTGATCGCGCCGATCTGGAAGAAACTGAGGTGAAAGTCGCCCTTCAGCAGCGGATAGATCGCGACGATCACCGACTGCATCATGTCGTTCAACATGTGCACGAAGCTGACCGCACCAATCATGCCGAAATGCGTTCGACGCGGCGGCTTGCGAACGGGCCCGTGCTGCGGCACGCCGGCGTCCATGGCTACGTTCGCCTTCATCGGATCGTGTTCGCGCCGGTCACGCCATCTTGTCCGCAGCAGCCGCCACATCGGCTTCGTTCGGCAGCACCAGCAGCGCCGCGTCCGCCAGCGGCGTGTAGGTGTCGGCACCGACCACGCGCTGCAGCGGCATATTGCCCAGACCCGCCTCGACGATCGCCGTGATCACGCCTTCGCCCACCCCCGCGCTGCGGCGTCCTTCGTCCAGCACGATGATGCGCTGCGCGGTCTTCGCCTGTGCCGCGATGAACTTTGCGTTCAACGGCACCAGCCAGCGCAGGTCGACCACCCGCACTCTCCACTTCTGCTTCTTTTCGATTTCGCGTGCGGCGCGCAACGCCATCGGCACGCCGTTGCCGAAGGTGAAGATCAGCAGATCGTTCGCCTTCGCGTTGTACACCCGGCCTTCGCCCAGCGGCATGGCCTCGCCAGGCGCGGGATACGCGAACTGCCAGCCACCGTCGCCCGGCTCATACAAATCCTTGGCCATGTACAGCGCGATCGGTTCGAGAAACGCGCACACGCGGCCATCGATCTTGCACAGCGCTGCCAGCGTGCGCAGCATCGTGGCGGCGTCGTCGCCGCGCGACGGACAGCCGACGACCAAACCGGGAATGTCGCGCAGCGCCGCGATGGAATTGTCGTTGTGGAAATGTCCGCCGAAGCCCTTCTGGTAACCGAGCGATGCGATCCGCACCAGCAACGGATTGCGGTATTGATCGTTCGAGAAGAACTGCAGCGACGCCGCCTCGCCACGGATCTGGTCGCAGGCGTTGTGGAAATACGCGAGGTACTGGATTTCCGGCACCGGCAGCATGCCCATATTGGCGTAACCCTGCGCCAGGCCCAGGATCATCGTCTCGTCAAGCAGTGTGTTGAACACGCGCGCACCCTTGAAGGCCTTCTGCAAGCCGCGGGTCACCGTGTACACGCCGCCCTTCTGCGCGACGTCCTCGCCGAACAATAGCGATTCCGGGTATTTCGCCAGCAGGTCATGCAACGCCGAATTGATCACCAGCGCCAGATGGCGCGGCGGCAATTTCTCCGGCAGCTTGTCGTCACCGCCGAAGACCGCAAGGCGTTTGTCCGCGTAGTCCGCGCGTGCCGCTTCCGCGGCGACGACCTTGGGCGTGTACGGCGCCAGCGGTTTCATCACCGCTTCGAGCGATTTCAGTTTCGGGCGGCCGTAGGCTTCCTCGGCCGCAGCGAAACAATGCTTGCGGGTGGACTCGTATTTTTCGAGCAACGCCTGCTTCGTGTACACGCCGGATTCCAGCGCGATCACGGCCGAACGCAACAACGGATCGGTCGCTTCCAGCGCCATCAGTTCCTCGAAGCTGCGCCACTCGATCTCGAAATCCGTGCCCGCGTGTCCAGCCAGGCGCGTGGTCTTCAGATGCAGAAAGGTCGGGCGACGCGTGCCGCGGCAATGTTCGACCGCACGTGCGACCTGCGCACAGCCCTCGGCAAGATCGAGGCCGTCGGCAAAGAAGTAGTCGAGATCCTTGCGATCGCGAAAGTTGTTGGCGATCCATCCACTCGGCGTCTTCACCGAAATGCCGATGCCGTTGTCCTCGCACACGAACAGCACCGGGGCCGGCAAGCGTTGATAAGCGGTCCAGCCTGCCGCGTTGAACGCGGTTTGCGCGGTCGCGTGATTGCTGGATGCGTCGCCGAACGAACAGATCACGATCGAATCGTTCGGAATCGGCAACACGTGGCCAATGCGCTGCGCCTGCTCGATCGCGACCGCGGTGCCGAGCGCCTTGGGCAAATGCGAAGCGATCGTGGACGTCTGCGGCAACACCCACAACGGCTTGGAACCCCACACCTTGTGGCGTCCACCCGACGCCGGATCTTCGCTGCTGGCCGCGAACGACAACGCCGAATCCATCACCGGATCCATGCC